>NZ_QJSN01000018.1:0-33279 GCF_003217445.1 Staphylococcus sp. AtHG25
AATGTATTTAATATAGACTTACACATAGGCGCATTACCTTTCTTTTTTATTTTGTTTGGTAGCTAATAATTATAGAGGTAATTGCGCCATTTTTGCATTCAAACATAAAAAATAGCTATGAAGCATTCTATAGTCATAGATTACTTCATAGCTATTTTAGTAATTAGTTATTCAACTGAGAATAAATATTGATAAATCGGTTGCCCACCATTATGTTCTTCTACTTCAACATCTGGGTATTCACTTTCAACCCATTCTACTAATTTGTCAGAGATTTCATCATTTGCATCCTCACCAGCAATGATAGTTAAAATTTCACTATCTTCGTTAAGCATAGCTTTAAGCAAACCAGTGACTGTAGCAAATTCATCATCATTGCTTGTAAAAATTTTGCTTTCTGACAATCCCATGAATTCGCCTTTTTTAATTTCTACACCATCAATTTTAGTGTCACGAACAGCAAATGTTACTGAACCAGATTTCACTGATTCTAATGCTGTTGTCATATGAGAGTGATTATCTTCAAGTGATGATGAAGGATCGTATTGGAACAATGCCGCAATACCTTGTGGAATTGATGTTGTAGGTATAACAACTGTATCCGCTTCAACTAAAGTTGCAGCTTGATCACTCGACATTCTAATATTTTTATTATTTGGTAGAATAATAGCGCGTTTGCATTGCGATTGCTCAATTACTTTCACAATATCTTCTGTTGAAGGATTCATTGTTTGCCCACCACTTATGATATGTGTCGCACCCATAGATGTAAACAATTCAGAAATACCATCACCCATTGAAATCGCGATAATCGCAGTCTCAACTGTTTTTGATTCTTCTTGCTGTTCAGAATGATGATTTAGTTTCTCTTTTCTAATCACTTCACGATGTTGTTCACGCATATTTTCAACTTTTAATTTAATAAGTTCACCATACTCTTGACCATAGTTGAACACTTCACCAGGCGTTTCAGTATGTACGTGCACTTTAACAATTTCATCATCATTAATCACAAGTAAAGAATCACCGAATTGACTCATATCTGTTCTAAATGTTTGTTCATCAAATGCTCTTTTATCTTTTCCAAAGCGAACCATCATTTCAGTACAATAGCCGTATTTAATATCTTCAGTATTTATCACACCGTGGAAATCATGTTCTTCATGTACTAATTCTTCTGTGTTTAACTTTTCTTTTTTAGCTTCAATAGTTTGACCTGTCAATCCTTTTAAGAAGCCTTCATACACACATAGTAATCCTTTACCGCCACTATCTACTACACCAACTTCTTTTAATACGGCAAGTAGATTTGGCGTATTATTTAATGATTTTTCAGCTTCCGCAATTGTATATTCCATAACTTCAACGCAATCATCTGTTTCTTCGGCTTTATTAACCGCAGCTTTTGCTGCATCTTTAGCAACAGTTAAGATCGTACCTTCAACCGGTTTCATCACTGCTTTATAAGCTGTATCAACTCCCGCTTGAAAACTACTTGCAAGTTGTTGCGCATTTATTTGATTTTCAGTTTCTATATTTTTACAGAAACCTCTAAATAATTGAGATAGAATAACACCTGAGTTGCCACGAGCACCCATAAGTAATCCTTTAGAGAAAGTCTTCCCTAATTCACCAGTGCTTTGAGATAAATTATTTTCAACTTCTTCACGTCCAGAAGTAATTGTAAGATTCATATTCGTTCCTGTATCGCCATCTGGCACAGGGTATACATTTAAAGAATCCACTAAATCTGCATTATTAGATAAATTTTGTGCCCCTTGTATTATCATATCGGCAAATAATTTACCATTAATTTTGCTAATCATCCTGCTAAGTCCTCCTATACCTACTTGCCCTTATTATTAAGTCTTACACCTTGTACAAATATATTAATTGAATTCACTTTAACATTTAGTGAGTTTTCAAGTGTATATTTTACTGATGATTGTACGTTGTTTGCTACTTCTGAAATTTTTACACCATAGCTTACAATAATATACATATCTATATCAATGACACCATTGTTTTCTTTTACTTCAATGCCTCTAGCATAATTTTCATGTCCTAAAATTTCGGCAATGCCATCTCTAACTTGTTGTCTTGATGCCATGCCTACAATACCATAGCTTTCAACAGCTTTGCTGCCTACTACAGAAGCAATGACTTCATTTGAGATATCGATTTTACCATAATCATTTGAGATTTCTATTGTCATCTTTATATTCCTCCTGAAATTTGTTTAAAAATGACTTACAATTAAATTCATAATTGAAAATAACCGATTCTTCCATAAATAAGTCTTAATAACTTAATTAAATATATTACATAACTCCTCAGCTTACAATTATACCATAAATTATAAATTTCAAAACATTTTTAAAGAAAACGCCTTTAATTTCGTTGCTTTAAAATTTTATATATGGTATCTTATTTAAGTATATAAGTAGTCAAGTGTATTTATATTTATTAAAGGAGGTACTTTGATGGGTAAACAATGTTACGTAACAGGTCGTAAAGCATCGACTGGTAATAATCGTTCACACGCTTTAAATGCGAATAAACGCAGATTTAATGCTAACCTTCAAAAAGTTAGAATTTTAGTTGACGGAAAACCTAAAAAAGTTTGGGTTTCTGCTCGTGCTTTAAAATCTGGTAAAGTTACTAGAGTTTAATAAATATAATGCACTAAAAAATGCCTTCATATGTGGTGAAGGCATTTTTTTATGCTTAATTTTAATTTGCATCTTTACTTCTAATCTGTAAGACTTGTCCATCATGTACTTCGATTTGTGCAATTTTCTCTTTAACCTCATTCGATAATGTAAGTGTAGATCCTTTTTCAAGAGGTTGATGATTCAAATTGTATTTAAATCCAACTAATGACAAAGCAACCATATCACTAACTGGAATAAATGAAACATATGGATAATTTTGTAATTTATGAATTTCATGACTACCTTTCTTCAATAACTTAATTTCATTTTGTAGATCTTCAACAATAATTAAGATGTTTTGTTCTACATATTTTGGCTTTTGTAGTATTTGCAAAACACCCATAAAATGATCTAATCTACCACCTGTTGCTCCATAAATATGTATTTCTGTAAATCCTCTATTAACAGCTTCCTCTACACCTAATGCCAAATCAGTATCATCTTTTTCAGCCTTAACTGGTTTGATATTTAATTCGTGTTTCAATTGATGACGTTCTTCTTCTGAAACAGAATCAAAATCTCCAACTGAGAAAACTGGAATAATAGAATGATTTATTAGAATAAGTGCACCTCTATCAATCCCGCCCCAGCGGTCCTTCTTCAATGCGGTTAATACATCTGATGGCAAATGATGGTCACTACATAATAAATTGATTCGCATATCAATATCAGCCTTTCAATAATTGTGTTACCTTACCATAATCTTTCTGTTTAAAGAAATAAGAACCGGTAACAAACATATCTGCCCCATTATCAGCACATATTTTAATAGTTTCATTGTTGATACCACCATCAACTTCGATATTAAAATTTAAATTTAATGATTGTCTTAAATCTCTTAAGATTTTCACTTTTGCTGCACATGCTTCTATAAATGATTGACCACCAAATCCTGGATTTACAGTCATAACAAGTACAAAATCAACAATTTCAAGTACTGGCAATAATGACTCAACTGGTGTACCAGGATTAATTACAACGCCAGCCTTCTTTCCGGCATTTTTTATCATTTGTAATGCTCTATGAATATGCTGTGTAGCCTCTACATGTATTGATATCATGTCAGCACCGTGTTCAGCAAAGGTATTAATATATTGTTCAGGTTGTTCGATCATTAAGTGAACATCAATCGGTAATTGAGTAATTGCTCTAACTGAATCAAGAATAGGAATACCAATAGAAATATTAGGTACAAATTGACCATCCATTACATCAAAGTGCAGACCATCAATTTGTGCTTCTTCTAAAGCTTTAATTTCATTCTCTAAATTTAAAAAATCGGCTGATAAAAGTGATGGGTAGATTTTCTTCATTAATATCTGACCTTTCTATTTGAAATTTCATTATATAATTGAATATAGTGATCATAGCGAAATTGTGCTAAATAACCATTTTCTAATTGCTGTTTGACATGACACTTTGGTTCCTTAATGTGGTTGCAATTTCGAAATTTACATTCTTCACCAAAGCGATTCATTTCTATAAAATAATGCTTCAATTCATCTTTATCAATATGATCGAAATCTAGCGCACTAAATCCAGGTGTATCTGCGATAAAACCAGATTCTCTTTCAAATAACTCTACATGTCTAGTTGTATGTTTACCACGATTAAGCGACTTAGAGATATGATTAGTTTCTAAATTTAGTTCTGGTTTAAACGCATTGATAAACGTTGATTTACCTACACCTGATTGACCACTTAATACAATGAGCCCTTTAGGCCATGTAGCCACAACTTCTTGTTGATTCGTATGCTTGCCTACAAATTGCGTATTGTAACCAATTTCTTCATAAATTTTTAACCACGCATTAATTTGTTCAATTTCATTTTCAGAGGCTAAATCCTTTTTAGTCACTAGAATACTCGGCTCTAAATTATACGAATGCGCTATAACCAAGAAGCGATCTAACAATTGCGTTGAAAAATCTGGTTCTACAGCGCTCATCACGATGATTAAGCCATCAATATTACTAACTGGTGGTCGTTTCAATTCATTATGACGCTCGTGAATGTGATGAATATAGCCCTCACTTGTGTTTTGAATTTCAAAATCAACAATATCTCCCACAATTGGTGAAAATTTCTTCTTTCTGAAAAGACCGCGTGGTTTAGTATCATATAAAGTTCCATCAACATCGACTTGATAGACACCACTAATTAGTTTGATAATTCGTCCAGTTTCCAAAATGACACCTCTTAATCATTATTTATATTAAATTATTATAGCAAATGCTTGAAGATTATTATATTCAGAAGTGAATTGAAGAGATGATTTATCATAATATATTTATTTCTTTAGTTTACATAATAATTTTACGATATATTTTTCATGAAGAAACCCTTTTAGCGAATGTGCATTATTCCATTCACTAAAAGGGTTAAATTTAATATTCTATATCTTTATCTGCAATTACATCGCCATCAACTCTGATCGTATAGCCCGCGTCTGAGCCTTGCTCAATTTTAAGCGGAATCGTTATCGTTTTGTCATCTTTTATACTAAACGTTTGGCTAGCAGATGTGCCACTATTGTCCTTATCTCTAATGTAAACTTGAACTTTTTGACTTTCGTCATCTCCCGTATATGGGATGTGATATGTTTCTGTATAATTCTTAACCTTTTGTTTATCATCAGACTTGTCTTCACTAGAAGATTTAGATTTCTCTGAATCTTTGTCTCCATCTTTTGAAGATGCTTTTCCTTTTGAAACAATGAATTGTACTGTACTTCCCTCTTCAACCTCTGTATTTTTAGGGCTTTGTGAAATAATATTATCCTTTTTAACATTATTACTTGATTCTGTTGTCATTTGTACTTTCAGACCACTTTTTTCAAGTTCTTTCTTTGCAGTTTGATAATTTTTATTTTCATAATTTTTAACATATACCTTTTTAACACCTAATGATTCGGTTAAAGTAATTTGATGATCGTTTATGCGAACATAACTATCAGGATTAACACTTTGCTTAGCTATAGCACCTTTAGGTACCTGATTATTATATTCTTGATTGACTGTCACATGATCAAGTTTAGATTGTTTCAATTTATCTAATGCATCTGCTTTTTTCATGCCCATAACATTAGGCATTTTAGCACGTTCGGGCCCTTTTGAAAGCACAATATCTACTTTTTCATGCTGATTAACTCTTTCACCTTGTTTTGGTTTAGTCTTTATTATTTTATTTTCCGGATAATCATCACTGTAATCTCTAGAGATATTACCAATTTCTAAATGAGATTGTCGTAGAATTTTTTTCGCTTCTTTTTCAGTTTTACCTTTAAGATCAGGCATTTCCGCATATTTACTACCAAACATGCCCATCGCTATAAAACCAAATAAACTTGCGACTAATAAAAGTAAAATAAGCACAATAGCGAATTTCTTCTTTTTTGAACGTTTTTTCTTAGGTGGTTCATAGATTTGTGCTTCGCTAGTTTGAAAATGATGCTCATTAACAATCGGTATTTGCATCGTTTGTGCAATTTGTTTTTGTTCATTTTCTTCTTTTATTTTACTTTTAATATCTTGTCTATCAATCGATACTGTATTTGTCTCATCTTCTTCAATAGAATGCTTCTTTTCATTAGCACGACTAGAGACAAGCACACTACTTAAATCTTCTTTCATATCTTTAACACTTTGATAGCGATCAGAGGCTTTCTTCTCCGTTGCTTTAAGTACGAAATTACTAAGTGATTGAGGTATTTCAGATCTTAACTCCGTTACATTTGGAATTGAATCTTGAATATGTTTTATTGCGATACTAACGGCTGTCTCACCATTAAAAGGCGGTTCACCAACTAACATTTCGTAAAGAACAATACCGATGGAATAGATATCAGTTGCTTCATTCGTAGTTTCACCTTTAGCTTGTTCTGGTGAGAGATACTGAACTGTACCTAATACATGATTCGTCTGTGTCATAGATGTTTCACTTAACGCTTTTGCAATTCCAAAGTCAAAAATTTTTAATGTTTTATTCTTATCAATTAAAATGTTCTGAGGTTTTATATCTCTATGTATAATAAGTTTTTCATGTGCTTGAGCCACACCTTTTAAAATCTGATTCGTGAAATCAATAGCTGTATCTACACTTAAAGGTCCATGGCTATGTATGTATTCTGATAAGGTAGGTCCATCTATATATTCCATAATTAGAAAGAAGCACTCTTCATCTTCTTGAACATCATATACTTCAACAATATTTTCATGTGAAAGTTGTGTCGCATTGTTAACTTCACGTTCGAAACGCTTCATCGTTTCTTCTTTTTCATTCTGAGGAATAGAGATTGCTTTAATCGCTACTTCACGATTTAAAATGGTATCTTCTGCTAAGTAAACGGTACTCATACCCCCGCCACCAAGCTTATCTACTATTTTGTAACGTTCACTAACTATCTTTCCAATCATAGATGATCACCTTCAATAGCTGCTATTAAGACACTGATGTTATCTTTTGAATCATGATTTAATGCTAATTGAATTAGTTGCTCCCCATGTTCTTCTAATGATAATGATTCATTGAAAGACTCATGAATAATTTCACCTCTAACATAGTCCGTTAAGCCATCAGAATTTAACATTATAAAGTCATAATGATTAAAACGTTTTGTAAATATATCTGGACTCACTCGTTTATCTGTCCCCATTACTTTAGTAATAATATTACGTTGCGGGTGTGTAAAAGCTTCTTCTTCAGTTATTTGACCTGTCATTACTAAATGATTTACAAACGAATGATCATAAGTAATTTGTTCAATTTCTCTAGAGTTAATTAGATAGGCTCTAGAATCCCCTATATTGGCCACTACCAATTGTTTATCAAATACAAGGGCACAAACGCATGTTGTACCCATACCTTTGTATTCTTCATTAGTTTGAGCATATTCAAATAGTTCACGATTAATCTCTTTTAAATTAAAACGCAACCAAGTTTCGGCTTGTTCATACTCTATAAAATTCTCATCTTCAAAACGTTTTTGAAGTTCATAAGTAACAAACTGACTTGCAATTTCCCCCGCTTTATGACCACCCATACCATCACATAATACTAATAACTGTTGTTGGGTTTGGTTATAAAAAATACCTCCTGCATCTTCATTTTTATTTCTATGTTGTCCAGTATCTGTGAAAAATTGTGCGTTTTGCATTGTGATTACCTCGTTTCTACTTGTCGTTCCTTCGCTCTTAATTGTCCACATGCTGCGTCAATATCTGATCCTTGTTCTCTTCTAATTGTAGCATTAATACCTAATCGTTTTAGTTCTTTTTCAAATTTAAAAATATCGTCTTTAGGTGTTTTGACGTAATTTCGCTCTGGAACATGATTAACTGGGATTAAGTTAACATGACAATTCAAATCTTTAATAAGATGTGCTAAATCACGTGCGTGCTCTAGTTGATCATTTACGCCACCGAACAATCCATATTCAAATGTCACACGGCGATTTGTTTTTTCTTGATAATATTTGATTGCTTCCATTAATTTATCTACATGATATGCTCTGTTAATCGGCATTAATTTAGATCGAATTTCATCTTTAGCTGCATGCAAACTTACGGCAAAGTTAATTTGAATGTCTTCTTCGGCAAAATCATAAATACGTGGAATAATACCTGATGTTGAAACTGTAATATGGCGTGCACCGATGTTTAAACTATTGTCATCATTAACAATACGTAAGAAATCCATCATTTCATCATAATTCTCAAAAGGTTCACCAATTCCCATTATAACAATTTGGGATACACGTTCATCAGTTGCATCTAATGCTTTTTGAACTGTTAAGACTTGTGAAACAATTTCTCCTGCTTCTAAATTACGTTTTAAGCCTCCTAATGTTGAGGCACAGAATGTACAACCGATACGACAACCAACTTGAGTTGTCACACAAACTGAATTTCCATAGTCATGACGCATTAATACAGTTTCAATTGTATAGCCATCTTGTAGTTCAAATAGGAATTTAATTGTTCCATCTTTACTTTCTTGTTTAACAACAGTAGTTAAAGTTGTCATTGCAAAATTATCTTTTAAAACTTGACGCAAATCTTTGGATAAATTTGTCATGTCATCAATGCTATCTACGCGCTTTTGATATAACCATTCAAATATTTGTTTGGCTCTAAATTTTTGTTGGCCGTGTTCTACTAACCATTCTTGCATTTCATCATATCTTAATGAGTAAATCGACTGTTTTTCAAAATCAGGCAAGAATTTATTTTTCTTCTTTTTTTCAGTAGTTATCATCTTAACTTTCCTTTCTTTTTATTTTAGTGATGAAAAAGCCATCCGAATTAAAGTCTTGGGGTAGAATTTGTATTGTCTTCACTTGTTCACCGGTAACTGGGTGAGTCATAAGTTCAAATTCGAAGTCTTTATTATTTTTTAAAAATGTATAAATAACATTTTCATTTTCAAGTTGTTCAATAGTGCATGTTGAATAAACTAGTGTACCACCAGGTTTCAAGTTATCTTTCACATTGTCTAATATCTCTAACTGTAATTCAACTAAGTCTTGAATATCTTGTTGCGTTTGAACATATTTAATTTCTGGCTTGTGTCTAAGCACACCTAAACCACTACACGGTGCATCGACGAGAATTTTGTCATATACATCTTTGTAAGGTTTTGTTGCATCATGATCAAAAGCTTTAATGTTATTAAGTTGTAACTTTACAATATTATCTTTTATTAAACCAATTTTATGCTTATGGATATCTGTAGCATCCACGTGACCACTTGGCGCCAATAACTCAGCTATGTGACACGCTTTACCTCCAGGTGCACTACAAGCATCTAAAATAACATCATTTTCTTCAACGCCCATCAAATATCCTACAAACATTGAGCTTTTATCTTGAATAGAAATATTACCATTCTTAAAGTTTAAAGATTCAATAATTGGACGCCCTTTTAGATGTAAACAATATGGAATCAATTCATCGACTTTAACTTCATATCCTTCACCTTGCAAACTTGACACAACGTCTTCAACTTTATTTTTACTTGTATTAACACGTACTGTACCCGCAGTTTGATCAAAAAATGATGATGCAATCTTTCGTGTCGTTTCAACACCATAGTGCGTAATCCAATGTTCAATAATCCACTTTGGAATACTATATTCAATGGCCATACGCTGCTTATCATTCTTAATAGATTCTAAACTTGGCAATTCACTTCTAAAGATTGTTCTCAATATTGCGTTTACAACATTACCGTTATGAGGGCCCCCACGATGCTTTGCAATATTTACTGCTTCGTTGATGATGGCATGATTCGGTACTTTATCTAGATAAATATATTGATATAAACTCATCCATAACAGTTGTCTTACCCAACTTTTTATTTTAGTCTTCACAAAAGGTCTAAGATAGAAATCCAATGTCATTTTTCTCTTTACTGTCCCATATACGAGTTCAGTATATAAAGGTTTATCGATATTTGAAACATTACCAGCAGATAAAACTTCATTGATTCTCAGATTACTGTATGCATAGTCATTAAATATTTCTTGAATTGTTTGAAACGCTAATTCTCTCACTGATTGTGTCATTTTAATATTTTCCCAACTAGCGATTCTTGTACACCGCTTAAATAATTTGATGCCAACATACGTTTCTTGCCAGCTAATTGAATATCTGTTAAAGCAATTGCATCATCTGATCCTGTAGCAACAACAATTGACTTTTTAGTCGTCTCTATGATCTCACCAGGTTGACCTTTTTTATTACTGACGATATGTGCTGCATATAATTTTAAATTTGTATCATCCATAGTTGTATAACCAACTGGCCATGGTGATAAGCCACGAATATGATTATGAATATCTTTTGCATTCATAGTCCAATCAATTCTTTCATCTTCTCTGCTAATATTTGAAGCGAATGTTGCTTGTGCATCATCTTGTGCAATACTATCATTCGTGCGATTTACAATTGAAGGTAGCGTTTCTTTTAGTAGTTTAGCACCGAGTACACTAAGTTTATCATGCATCGTACCTACATCGTCATTATCTTCAATATTAATAGCTTTTTGTGAAATAATATTTCCTGCATCTAGCTTTTTAACCATATACATGATCGTGATTCCTGTTTGAGCTTCACCGTCTATTATCGCTTGATGTATTGGTGCGCCACCGCGATACTTTGGTAATAATGATGCATGAACATTAATTGCACCTAACTTAGGTAATTGTAATAACTGTTCAGGCAATAACTGTCCGAAAGCTGCAGTAACAATTAAATCGGGCTCTAACTGTAATAGTTGCTCCAATTCATCAGATTGATTTAATTTTTCTGGTTGAAACACAGGTAAATTGTGTTCTTCAGCCACTCGTTTAACAGGTGGTGGCGTTAATACCCGTTTACGTCCAACTGGTCTGTCGGGTTGAGTCACGACTGCTATGACGTCATGCTCTTCGATTAACATTTCCAATACTTTAGTTGAAAAATCAGGTGTCCCCATAAATATCACTTTAGTCATTTTCAAAATACGCCTCCACTTCTTCATCTGTTAATAAATGCTGTGCACGTTTTGTAAATGGTATACCATTCATTTGATCGATTATATGCAGTATCATTCTAGCTACATCGTCATATGCAGTTAGTTCAATCGTATTACCTTCTAAATCATTCGCTTCAATTGTAATCATTTTACTACGTTCGACTTCTCCATATATACCCGGTAAATTTACAGACCCTTCAAGATCGATTATTTTATCATTAGATTCTGATTTGATTTTAGGATTGATTAGTTGCAATAATCCTTCAAATTCCATATCAATGATAGCTACTTGTTTACTTATGCCGATTTGAGACGCACATAAAGCTGAGGCCTCTTCTGCATATAATGTGTCTTCCAAATCTAATAATAAATCTTTTAATTTAGCATCATACGCTTTAATAGGTTGTGCTTGTTTAGTTAATACAGGATGCGTTGACTGGACTAATTTTTGTATCGCCATTAAATATGCTCCTCTTGAAAAATTCATCATATAATTATAACTTAATTCACTTTGAAATGCGACCTTAGTCTTAAATTTAGGCACTTCAATCTGTTTTAATTGCTTTTATTTTCTATACCTTTAAAATATATATTAAAGATACCAATAAATACAATATTTAACAGTGGAGGTGTGAATATGGAAGTAAATAAAATTATATACATTGTGCTCGCATTCTTTTTAGGCGGTTTCGGCGTTCATAAATTTTATGCAGGTAAAACAATGTCAGGACTTTTACACTTGGCCTTTTTCTGGACAGGAATTCCACACATTATTGCAATTATAAGTGGCGTCTTAACTTTATTAAGACCAGCTGATGAAAACGGAAATGTTGTAATGTAATTAAAGTAAAAGAGTTACGCAATTTAGGAATCCATCCCTAATAATTGCGTAACTCTTATTTTTTACATTAATATTTGCGGATTAATGTCTATTTTTAATGCTAGCTTATCCTTTAAATAAGCTTCATGATAATAATCATCTAAAAATTGAAGTGCTTTCAGTAATTCTGGTTCGCTCTTATATTTAACTAAAATTTGAAAACGATGTTCATTGTTAATTCGTGCGATGGCTGCTGGAGATGGCCCTAAAACTAACGCGCGATCTGTTAGATGTTGCAATAAAATTTGATGAATATGTTTAGAGGCCTCCATCACTTTTTTCATATTTTTATGAGATATCGTAAAATTAATTAAGAAATAGTATGGTGGGTATTTACCTATCTTTCTGAATTCCATCTCTTTTTGATAAAAGGTTAGGTAATCGTTCTTTTGAACATCTTCAATAGCATAGTGTTCTGGATTGTATGTTTGAATAATAACTCTACCCGGTTTATCATGACGACCAGCTCTTCCAGCTACCTGCGTTAATAGTTGATACGTTCGTTCACTAGCACGGAAATCAGGTAGATTTAACATTGTATCTGCGTTCAAAACACCTACTAGTGTAATATTGGGATAGTCCAACCCTTTTGCAATCATTTGTGTGCCTAATAAAATATCGCCCTTACCTTCTTCAAATTCAGTCAGTAATTTCTCGTGAGCACCTTTTCTAGAAGTTGTGTCAACATCCATTCGTATAATACGCGCTTCTTCAAATTCTTGTTGCAAGATTTCTTCTACTCGTTGTGTACCAGTCCCTACTTGACGTATATGCGAACTCTCACAATTAGGACACTTATTCGGAGGCATCTCATGATAACCACAATAATGACATTTTAATTGGTCCGTAGACTTATGATAGGTTAATGAGATATCACAGTGTGGACATTGTGGTACATAACCACAATCTCGACATAACATAAATGATGCATATCCTCGACGATTAAGAAATAATACGATTTGCTCATTTTTACGTAATCGTTCTTCAATAGCCTCTCGTAATTCAATAGAAAACATCGAACGATTGCCAGCGCTTAATTCTTCTCGCATGTCAACAATATCTATTGAAGGTAAAGCCTGTTGATTAACCCTTGTAGGTAACGTTAGTAGCTGATACACACCTTTTTCAGCGCGCGCATATGATTCTAAACTTGGTGTTGCACTTCCTAAGACTAGAGGACATTGATGAAATTGACTTCTCCATTCAGCAATATCTCTCGCGTGATAACGGGGATAATCCTCTTGTTTATACGTTGATTCATGCTCTTCATCTATAATGATAATTCCTAAATTTTTAAAAGGGGCAAAAATACTTGAACGAGCTCCAACACTAACACGGGCTCTACCATCTCTAATCTTTTGCCATTCATCATACCGTTCACCATTAGATAAGCCAGAATGTAATACTGCTACATCATCACCAAAACGACGCTTAAATCGTAAAACCATTTGAGGTGTTAATGCAATTTCAGGGACTAACATCATTGCTTCTTTACCTTTATTAAGTACTTCTTCAATAGTTTGCAAGTAAACTTCAGTTTTACCTGAACCTGTCACGCCATGTAGTAAGAATGTTCGTTGTTCACTATTATTAATTTTCTCTTTAATATTTTCATAAGCAATACGTTGTTCTGAAGTCAGTTCTCGTTTCTCTTCTTGTTCAAACACTCGATTAGCAAAAGGATCACGCTCTACTTCAGCATTATATTTTTCGATAAAACCTTTTTTAACTAATCCGTCAATACTTGATTTAGAAAAACCCATTTCTTCCATAAATTTTAAAAAGACAGTTTTATGGCGCTCATCTAGAAGGTAAGCATATACATCATATTGTTTGATTTTTTTCTCAAGTTTAGCAAGGACTTCATCTGGATGATATCCATCTATAATACGTACAGCTTTCTGTGTTTTCTTTTTAATATTTTGAGATAATAGGGTTACTTCTTTTACAGTCCCAGCCTTTAAGAGTTTATTTAAAATAGGAAGATGGTCATTTTTTTGAGCATCTTTATACTTATATTGACCGTCGGAATCAAAAAATTTTAGCAACTGCTCATCCATATCATTATGTTTCACAACTTCAAAGACTTTAGTATATTTAGCTTTGATAGCACTCGGTAACATGACCTCTAATACAGAAATACTTTTTGATACATGATAATGGCTAATCCATTCACTTAATTGAATTAATTCAGAAGTTAATTCAGGTTTTATATCTTGGACTTCTTTGATTTCTTTAAGTTTTTCAAGATTAATATCATCACTTGGTTCGGTTTCAATATTCATTACGTATCCTTGAATTGTACGAGGACCGAATGGAACTACAACTCTGACGCCAACTTGAATAAACGCTTCTAAATTTTTGGGTATAAGATAATCAAATTTGAAGTCAACGCTCTTAGAAGGAATATCTACTATTACCTTTGCAATCATTATTGCCACCTAGTTTCTAATTCATCTAAAATTTGTTCAGCTAATTGAACTTTTTTGCCTCTCTTAATATTAATCATTTCTTTATTTTTAAAATGCATTGTCAATTCATTATCATCTGACTTAAAACCTATCGTCTTGTCACCTACATTATTTGAAATAATGACATCTGCATTTTTTCGTTTTAACTTATCTTGTGCATATGCTTCTATATTTTGCGTTTCAGCAGCGAACCCAACTAAGTATTGTTGTCCTTTATGTTCACCTAAATATTTAAGAATATCTTTAGTACGTTTAAACGTCACAGCTAAAGTGCCATCTTGCTTTTTCATTTTATGATCTAATACTTCCATTGGCGTATAATCTGAAACAGCTGCTGCTTTAATAACTATATCTTGTTTATCAAAACGTGTCGTCACCGCTTCAAACATTTCCTCTGCACTTTCAATATGAACAACATCTATATCAATCGGATCAGTTAGTTGTGTTGGTCCAGTTACTAATGTAACGTGAGCACCTCTATTTCTTAACGCCTCAGCTAAAGCGTAACCCATTTTTCCAGAAGAACGATTTGATACAAAACGAACTGGGTCAATCACCTCGACTGTTGGTCCAGCTGTCACTAACGCATGTTTACCTTTAAATGAACTCTCTTCTTTTATCTTTTGAGAATTGAAAAAATCATTCAGAACTTTGACAATCTGCGAAGGTTCTTCCATTCGTCCTTTAGCAACATAACCACACGCTAAATAACCATCCCCAGGTTCAATAAAGTGATATCCATCTTGCATTAAAACTTTAATATTATGTTGCGTGCGGTTGTTCTCATACATATGTACATTCATTGCTGGGGCAATAAACTTTGGCGTCTCAGTAGCTATCAAGGTTGATGTCAAAATATCATCTGCGATTCCCACACTTAATTTAGCTATCACATTGGCAGTAGCTGGGGCAACTACAATCGCATCTGCCCAATCACCTAGTGCGATATGTTGAATTTCTTGTGGATTCTCTTCCTTAAACGTATTAGTATATACTGGATTTCTACTAATAGCTTGGAAAGCGAGTGGAGTAACAAATTCTTGAGCATGTTCTGATAACATCACGCGTACATCATAACCGGCTTGTGTTAATTTGCTCGTTAAATCTATTGCTTTATATGCTGCAATACCACCTGTAACAGCTAATAAAATGTGTTTCATAATCGTATTTCTCCCTTTTACTATCTCGATTATTAATCATAATTTATATTAAATTTATTATACACAAATTAAACGTTTAATTAAAAAGACACATCTTATTGAAAAGTGGTTATACTTAAATCAATAAGATGTGCATATGAAAAATTATATTTAATTCGTTTTTTACATTGTGAATTCATCAGAAACTACTGGTGTAATTTTACCTCCAGCAATCTCTTCTAACGCTTCACCAACAGGTTTAGCTGAATGATATCCACTTAATAAAGCAGTTTCAGGTCTTTCATCTAATTCACGTGCACGCTTAGCTGCAGTCGTAGCAATTAAATATTTAGAATTAATTTTAGATTGTAACTGGTTTAATGGTGGGTTTAACATTATTTTTTTGCCTCCAATAACATTTTTCTATATATAGCTTCAACACGTTCGCGTTTTAAGTGTTCTGCTTCAACAATTGATTGAATACGTTTTTTCGCTAAATGGACTTCATCGTTTACCACAACATAGTCATAGAGATTCATCATCTCTACTTCTTTACGTGCTTCATTTACTCTGGATTGTATCTTCTCGTCTGATTCAGTGCCACGTCCAACTAAACGCTCTTTCAAATGATCTAAGCTAGGTGGTGCAAGGAAGATAAATAATGCATCTGGAAATTTCTTTCTTACTTGTTTGGCACCCTCTACTTCAATTTCTAAGAACACATCATGTCCAGCAGCCATCGTATCCTTAACATATTGAACAGGTGTACCATAGTAATTTCCAACGTATTCAGCATATTCAATAAATTGATCTTCCTGAATTAAAGCTTCAAATTCTTCTTTCGTCTTAAAAAAGTAATCTACACCATCAACTTCACCTTCACGCATATTTCGTGTCGTCATTGAAATAGAGTACTTATATGATGTAGTTGGATCATCAAATATCTCTTTGCGAACAGTTCCTTTGCCTACTCCTGAAGGACCTGAAAGAACAATTAGTAATCCTTTTTCATTATCCATGCCTTACGACCTCTCTAAGCTATTCTTCTATTATTTAAATATAATATCATATTGTAGTTAAAATTGTATAGAGTATGCAACATAAACTTAAATCATGACGCTATCATTCTACCATGTTACAATATACTGAATGATTAAATTGAAGGTGGAAATTATTTATGGCATATGATGGCTTATTCACTAAAAAAATGATTGAATCAATACAGTTTTTAGTATCAGGACGAATTCATAAAATCAACCAACCTGAAAATGACACTATCCTTATGGTTATACGTCAAAATCGCAAAAATCATCAACTATTACTATCCATACACCCTAGTTTTTCAAGAATGCATATTACGACTAAAAAATATGATAATCCATTTGAACCACCAATGTTTGCTCGTGTTTTTAGAAAGCATCTAGAAGGTGGCATTATTAAAGCTATACGTCAGATTGGCAATGACCGACGTATTGAAATCGATATTGAAAGTAAAGATGAAATTGGTGATACCATTTACCGCACGGTTATCTTAGAAATCATGGGTAAACATAGTAACTTGTTACTTGTTGATGACAATTACAAAATAATTGAAGGGTTTAAACATTTAACCCCTAATACCAATCAATATCGTACTGTTATGCCAGGATTCAAATATGAAGCGCCACCTACTCAAAACAAATTGAACCCTTTTAATATAACAGGCGAAGAAGCATTAAAATATATAGATTTCAATAGTGGTAAAATTGCGAAACAATTATTAAACACTTTCGAAGGCTTTAGCCCACTCATTACTAATGAAATTGTTAATCGCTATCAATTTATGACAATGGAAACACTACCTAAAGCATATGACGAAGTTATCAACCAGACATTGAAAACACCCGTCCCTATTTTCCATAAAAATCATGAAACTGGAAAAGAAGATTTTTATTTTATGAAATTAAAGCAATTTCATGATGACATGGTTGAATATGAGTCCTTACATGAATTATTAGATCGCTACTATGATGCACGTGGTGAAAGAGAACGCGTTAAACAACGCGCAAATGATTTAGTTCGATTTGTGCAACAACAATCTCAAAAATATCAGCATAAATTAAGTAAACTAATTGATGAATATGAAAGTGCTAAAGATAAAGATAAGCAACAACTTTACGGTGAATTAATTACCGCTAATATTTATCGCATTAATCAAGGTGATGACGCTGTAAGTGTATTAAATTACTACACCAATGAGGAAATAACGATACCTTTGAATCCTACTAAATCACCATCAGTTAATGCGCAATATTACTACAAGCAATATAATCGTATGAAAACACGTGAACGTGAATTAGATCATCAAATTCATTTAACACGTGAAAACATAGATTATTTTGCAAATATTGAACAACAATTAGATCATATTACAGTTGATGAAATTGATGATATTCGCGATGAATTAGCAGAACAGGGATTAATGAAGCAACGTAAAAACATCAAAAAGAAAAAGAATGATAAAATTCAACTTCAAACATATATCTCTACGGATGGCGATACTATATTAGTAGGTAAAAATAATAAACAAAATGATTATTTAACTAATCGTAAAGCTCAAAAGTCTCATATATGGTTCCATACAAAAGATATTCCAGGTTCACACGTTGTCATTTTGAATGATGCACCAAGTGAAGAAACGATTAAAGAGGCAGCTATGTTAGCTGGTTATTTCTCAAAAGCGGGTAATTCTGGTCAAATTCCCGTAGACTACACAGAAATAAGAAATGTTCATAAACCTTCAGGCGCTAAACCTGGGTTTGTAACTTATGACAATCAAAAAACATTATTTGCAACTCCAGATTATGACAAAATCCAAAGTATGAAAGTCAAATAAGAACGACAAAATAACTATATAATAAAGAATAGGATTAGAACCAAATGCATTTATACATTCGGTCCTAATCCTATTTTTTATTTTTCAGGTAACGCGAGTTGAAAACTAACGCCAAATTTATCTTGCACCCATGCAAATTCGCGGAATGGTGGCATTGCAGTTTTAGGCATCAATATAGCGCCTTCTTTCTTCAAACCATTAAATAGTCGTTCCATTTCCATGGCATTATCAACAGTTATATATAAAGAAATGGATGGATTCATCGGTAAATCTTCTCCATTATCAGCATCGATTGCCATAAATACTTGTCCATTCAACGTAAATATAGAATGTTGTACTGTTCCAGGAACGCCTGGTCCCTCTTCACCATACTTCACCATAGTTAAAATTTCACTGTTTTCAAATAGACTCGTATATAAATTCACAGCTTCTTCTGCTTGATTATTAAACATTAGAAATGTTGTTATTTTCGGTATTTCCACAATAATTCCCCTCTCTATATTTTTAATACTTATTTTAGACTAATTTTAATTATTTTGAAAAAATTTGAATATTTGATTCTTTTAATCTAAATTTTTGACTTATACTATTTTCAAGTTAAAATTAAACTAAAGTTCAATTGGAGGCTTTCTAATATGATGCATCTTATTATACCGATTTTATCTATGATTATTGTCTTACTTATCGGATGGGTACTAATTAAAATTTTTATTCGCTAATTTATTGTTTTATATTTTCTTTATTAAAATAAAACCGTGGTATATAAGACTACTTTTTAACTATATGTGAAAAAGAGTTAGTCATATATACCACGTTTTTAATCTAATTTACCTTTTTGTCTTAACGTTTCTTTAGCTTTTTTAAAGAAATCACTCGTATGGATAAATGAATCCATACTCACTTTTGACTGAGTTCCATTCATTTCTCTAATACTATTGTCAATCGACATTATGTTATCCGGGGATTTAAAATCTTCTTCTCTATATAGGAATTCGTTAACATGTTTCATATTGTTATAGAAACGATTGGCCTCACTATCGGTCATCATAATCAATCCCCCTTTTGACATACCATATTACAAGTTATCTCTCCATTCAACTAAAGTCTGTATATCATTCTCAGAAATTTTTCCTTCTTCACGAGCCACTTCAATTAACTCATTATAATTACTTAGTGTATAAAATGGAACATCAATTTCATTAAACATGTCATCTGCTTTCTTTAAACCATAAGTGAAAATGGCAACGACACCTAAAACATCAGCACCAGCATCCTTTAAAGCTTCAACTGCTGTAATTGAAGATCCACCTGTAGAAATTAAATCTTCTACTACTACCACTTTCTTCCCTTTACTTACTGCTCCTTCAATTTGATTTTGTTTACCATGACTTTTACTTTTAGAGCGAACATAATTCATAGGTAAATTTAACTTTTCAGAGATGTAAGCGGCATGAGGAATACCTGCTGTGGCTGTACCAGAAACAATATCTACGTCACCAAATTGTTCAATAATCATTTGACTTAATCCATCACGAATGGCACGTCGCACTTCAGGATAACCTAATGTTACACGGTTATCACAGTAGATAGGAGATTTGATACCTGAACTCCATGTATATAAGTCATTCGGAGATAATGTTACCGCTTCAATATCTAATAAAGATTTTGCTATTTCTTTAGCCATATTAACCTAACCAACTTTCTTTAATAGTATGATAACTTCCCACAGGATTCTCGCTTTGGGTTATTGGTCGCCCAACTACGATATGTGTTGCCCCTAATTGTTTAGCATCTTCAGGTGTAGTAATACGTTTTTGATCATTTACAGCTGCCCCTTGTGGTCTAATACCTGGTGTGACTTTTAAGAAATTAGAACCTAATTTGTTTGTTAGCAATTCTGCTTCAAGTGGAGAACAAACCACACCATCTAAACCAGCTTGTTGTGTTAAAGTAGCATAGTTTAACACTGCTTCTTTAATCGTCGTCTGAATGTTTTGTTCATTACGTAGCATTTCTTCTGTTGTAGATGTTAATTGCGTCACAGCAATGATTTTTGTATCATTACTATATTTATGCAACCCCCTTACTGCGGCTTTCATCATGTCTGTACCTCCAGCTGCATGCACATTAACTAAGTCTACATCTAACTTTCCTAAGCCTTCCATTGCTTTTTCAACTGTGTTTGGAATATCATGTAGCTTCAAATCTAAGAATATGTCATGGCCACGAGATTTAATCGATTTAATCAAATCTGGCCCCGCTTGATAGAAAAGTTCCATTCCAATTTTCACGAAAAGTGGTTCATCAAATTGGTCCAAGAATGTATTAACTTTATTTGCTGATTCGAAATCCAATGCTATGATAGGTAAATCTTTCATATTATAGCTCCTTTGAAAACGAACGACTTGGTCGTCATAATCAGTTTAAAAATATTCACTGACATATAACGCCCTTGTCGTTCTCAAGTTGTAAATCTACATAGTTCTCATTGAAAATGTCATACTTTCAATTACATTAGTTAAAGCATTAGCCGTATCTAATGAAGTTAGACATGGCACACCATTCTCAACTGTTGTACGACGAATTTGGAACCCGTCTCTTTCTACTTCTTTACCCTTAGTCATCGTATTAATGACAATTTGTACATCGCCATTTTGTATACGTGTTAATAAATCATCGTCGCCACCAATTTTGCCTACAACTTCAACTGGAATGTTGTCTTCTTTTAATTTTTCTGCAGTACCTTGAGTTGCTAAAATTTTATAGCCTACTTCATTTAAACGGTGTGCTATTTTAACAATTTCATCTTTATCTTTATCACTTACTGTCATAAGAACAGTACCGTGATCTTTAACTTCTACACCACTACCTGTTAATCCTTTGTAAAGTGCTTTTTCTAAAGTTAAATCTTTACCCATAACTTCACCGGTAGATTTCATTTCTGGTCCCAATGTCACATCAACATTTTTTAGTTTATTAAAACTAAATACTGGTGCTTTAACGAACACACCCTCTGAATAAGGTTGTACACCTTGTTTATAGCCTAAGTCTTTAAAACGAGTACCCATAATAGCTTGCATAGCTAGTTGTGCCATTTGATTATCGGTAATTTTACTTAAGAAAGGTACGGTACGACTTGCACGAGGGTTTACTTCTAATACGTAAACACCGTCATGTGCAATAACAAACTGAATATTAATTAGACCAACGATGTTTAACCCTTTTGCTAATTTGATAGTATATTCCTCTAGCGTATCGATATCTTCTTGACTTAACGTTTGAGGCGGATATACAGCTATTGAGTCACCACTATGCACACCAGCACGTTCTATATGTTCCATAATACCTGGAATGATAACTGTTTCTCCATCTGAAATTGCATCGACTTCTATCTCTTTACCTGTTAAGTATCTATCAACTAACACTGGGTGCTCAGGGCTAGCTTTAACAGCTTGCTCCATATAATTTTCTAATTCTGCATCGCTACTTACAATTTCCATTGCGCGACCACCGAGCACATAAGATGGTCTTACAACTACAGGATAACCAATTTCACGTGCATTCGTTAGTGCCTCACTTGGAGAAGTTGCAGTCTTACCTTTAGGTTGAGGTACATCAATCGTATGCAATAGCGCTTCGAATTCTTTTCTATCCTCAGCACGATTTAAATCTTCTAAAGACGTACCTAATATTTTGACACCATGTTTAGCTAGTTTATCTGCTAAGTTAATTGCTGTTTGACCACCAAATTGAACTACAACACCTTTAGGTTGTTCTAAATTAATAATGTTCATCACATCTTCTTCAGTTAGCGGTTCAAAGTATAACTTATCTGAAATTGAAAAGTCAGTAGATACTGTTTCAGGGTTATTATTCACGATAATTGCCTCATATCCAGCATTTTGAATTGCCCATACAGCGTGTACAGTAGCATAGTCAAATTCTACCCCTTGTCCAATACGAATAGGACCTGAACCAAGCACTAATATTTTCTCTTTATCAGTTACAATTGACTCATTTTCAGTTTCATATGTGCCATAGTAGTATGGCGTTGTTGATTCAAACTCTGCAGCACAAGTGTCAACCATTTTGTATACTGGTTTAATATTGTTATCTTGGCGTAATTGATATACTTCTGATTCTGTCATGCCGAATCGATGTGCAATTACTCTATCACTAAATCCATAATCTTTAGCATATTTAAGATATTCCAAATCTCCTGGGTGATTTTTTAATTCATGTTCAATATTAATGATATTTTGGAATTTATTTAAGAAGAAATAATCGATTTGCGTCATATTGTGTATCTCTTCAAGTGTTGTACCACGTCTAATTGCTTCACCTATAAAGAAGAGTCTTTCATCATCTTGATGACTAATGCGTTCTTTAATATAATCTAAGTCAAAACTCTCTCCATTTGGTAAACCTAAATGATGTACACCGTATTCAAGTGAACGTATCGCTTTTAATAAAGATTCTTCATATGTACGTCCTATAGCCATTACTTCACCAGTGGCTTTCATTTGAGTACCTAATTCACGTTCACCTTTTTCAAATTTATCAAATGGGAATCTTGGAATTTTGGAAATAACATAATCTAGTGTTGGTTCAAAGGCTGCATATGATGTACCTGTAACTGGGTTTAGCATTTCATCCAACGTTAAGCCCACTGCAATCTTCGCTGCTAATTTCGCTATCGGATATCCAGTTGTTTTAGATGCAAGCGCTGATGAACGAGATACACGTGGATTCACTTCAATAATGTAGTAATTAAATGAATGTGGATCTAATGCAAGTTGAACATTACATCCTCCTTCAATACCTAATGCTCTAATAACTTTTAAAGATACATCACGTAACATTTGATATTCAACATCTGATAATGTTTGACTTGGTGCAACTACGATAGAGTCACCTGTATGAATACCTACAGGATCTATATTCTCCATATTACAAACCACAATAGCATTGTCATTTTTATCGCGCATTACTTCATACTCGATTTCTTTGAAACCAGCAATTGAC
Source organism: Staphylococcus sp. AtHG25 (assembly GCF_003217445.1). Lineage (NCBI taxonomy): Bacteria > Bacillati > Bacillota > Bacilli > Caryophanales > Staphylococcaceae > Staphylococcus > Staphylococcus sp. AtHG25. The sequence continues at coordinate 23,619 of NZ_QJSN01000018.1, forward strand.
TTTTCAATTAAGCATTGTGTAGCTGGGCTGTAATGCAATCCATTACTCACTACTTCTTTTAATTCTTCATCATTGTAGCATATGCCACCACCTGTACCACCCATAGTAAATGCTGGACGAACGATGAGTGGATAACCTACTTCATCTTTGAATGCAAATGCTTGTTCAACAGTATTCACAATATCACTTTCAGGAACAGGTACATTCAAATCATTCATTAATGATCTAAATAGCTCTCTATCTTCTGCTTGTTGAATTGACTTTAATTCTGTACCAAGTAATTTCACATTATTAGCCTCTAATACACCACTATCATGTAATTGAATAGCCATATTTAATCCTGTTTGACCACCTAAAGTTGGTAGCAATGCATCAGGTTGTTCTTTACGTATGATACGTGCAATAAAGTCGTGTGTTAACGGTTCGATATAAACTTTATCTGCAATTTCTTTATCCGTCATAATTGTTGCTGGATTAGAATTTACTAATATGACACGGTAGCCTTCTTCTTTTAAGGCAAGACACGCTTGTGTACCTGCGTAATCAAATTCTGCAGCTTGTCCGATGATAATTGGACCTGATCCAATCACTAGAATCGTTTGTATATCGTCACGTTTAGGCATTTGCTGTTTGCTCCTTTTCTTTAAATTCTTTCATCATAGTCATAAATTCATCGAATAAATAATTTGAGTCACTTGGACCTGGTCTTGCTTCAGGATGGTATTGTACAGAGAATGCTGGCAATGTTTTATGTCTTAGTCCTTCAACTGTACCATCATTAAGTGCAATATGAGTTACTTCTAAGTCAGTATTTACCAATGAATTTTTATCGATAGCATAACCATGGTTTTGACTTGTAATATCTACTTTCCCACTACGTAAGTCTTTTACGGGATGATTAGCGCCACGATGACCGAATTTCATTTTAAATGATGTTGCACCTTGAGATAATGCAAATAATTGGTGTCCTAAGCAAATTCCAAAGAATGGAATTTTACCTAAAATACCTTTAATCATTTCTATTGCAACCTCTACAACATCTGGATCACCAGGACCATTTGATAACATAACACCATCTGGTGACATGGCTAATATTTCTTCAGCAGTGGTGTTATATGGTACTACAGTTACGTTACAGCCACGCATATTTAATTCTCTAACAATATTTTGTTTTTTACCAAAGTCTAATAAGACCACACTCAAATCTGAACCTGTTGAAACATAAGGTGTTTTAGTAGATACTGTTTCTACTTCATCACGAGGTAATTCAGTACTTTTTAATGTGTTAATTAATGAATCAATGCCATCTCGATTATCAGTAAACCCAGCTTTTAAAACACCGTGTTGTCTAATTTTACGTGTGATGCTACGTGTATCTACACCTGAAATGCCAGGTATCTTGTATTGAACAAGCACATCATGTAACGTCTTTTGGTTTCTAAAATTACTAGGATGTGTGCTTGCTTCTTTCACTACTACACCATTCAAAGTTGGTGTTAGTGCTTCGAAGTCATCTCTATTGATACCGTAATTACCGATTAATGGGTATGTGAATGTAATGATTTGACCAGTATATGAAGGGTCTGATATCGTCTCTTGATATCCAGTCATCGCTGTGTTAAATACGATTTCTCCCACAGATAAATCATTAGATCCTAATTGATACCCTTCATAATAAGTCCCATCCTCTAATACAAGATAACGTCGCTCAAGCATTTATTTATCCTCCTTAAATTTTACTTCGCCTTCTACCATTGTTAAAATTGGATTACCATAAACTTTGTAACCAATGAATGGTGTGTTGTCTGCTTTAGATAAGAAATCTTCACCTTTGATTTCGCGTTCTTCATCTAAATTGATAATCGTTAAGTCAGCAAAGCAACCTTCTTCCAATTTGCCATAAGGTAAATCAAATGTTTGTGCTGGTTTAATTGTTAGATAGTCAACTAATTGTTGTAATGACCAGTCACCATTTTTTACAAAATGCGTGTAAAGTAATGGGAAAGCTGTTTCACTTCCTACTATGCCAAATGGTGCTTTAGTCATTGGCTGTGCTTTCTCTTCTTTAGCATGTGGTGCATGGTCTGTTGCGATACAATCAATTGTGCCATCTAATAATCCTTCTAATAATGCGTCTCTATCTTCTTTACTTCTTAAAGGAGGATTCATTTTATAGATTGCATTATCCCCTGGAACATCATCTTCAGTTAACAGTAAATGATGTGGTGTAACTTCAGCCGTCACATGAATACCTGCTGCTTTAGCATCACGAATAGCTCTGACACTCTCTTTTGTCGATACGTGACATACATGATAATGACAGTTAGCTGCTTCAGCTAATAATACATCTCTCGCTATTTGTACCGCTTCACAAATATTTGGAATACCAGGTATACCAAGTTCTTCACTGCGTTTACCTTGGTGCATAGCACCGCCATAAATTAAACTATTATCTTCACAATGTGCTACAACTGCTTTGTTGACCTTTGCAGCTTGTTGCATTGCTTCATACATCATTGCTGATTCCTGCACACCAACGCCGTCGTCAGTGAAAGCAAACGCACCTTGCTTTGCTAATGCATCAAAGTCAACATGTTCTTTTCCAGCTTGACGCACAGTTATTGAAGCATATGGTAATACACGGACTTGCGAATTATCTTGAATTAATTGTTGTAATCGATCCATATGTTCAACTGAGTCTGGTACTGGGCGTGTATTAGGCATTGGACATACAGTTGTGAATCCTCCACGTGCTGCAGCTTTTGTACCTGTTTCAATTGTCTCCTTATGTTCCCCACCAGGCTCACGTAAATGTACATGAACATCGATTAAACCTGGTGCTACTAAATGACCTTGTGCATCAATTACTTCAACATTTTCATCTACTTCAATGTTATTGTTAATTTCTTTGATGTGCTGACCATCTATTAAAATGGATGCTTGTTTAAGTTCACCGTTATCTAAAATTTGAGCATTTTTAATTAATTTCAATGTTTACGCCTCTTTTCCTGATAATAGTTTATTGATTACTGACATTCTTAAATACATGCCATTAGTCATTTGTTTAAAAATTCGTGCCTTTGGTGCTTCAACTAATTCACTATCGATTTCTACTCCTCTGTTAACTGGTGCAGGGTGCATTACGATTGCTTTATCTTTTAACTTATTGTATCTATTCATTGTTAAACCATATTGTTCATGGTATTCATTTGCCTCGAAATTAGCTTCTCCAGTAATACCATGACGTTCATGTTGAACACGTAATAACATGACAATATCTACTTGGTCGATGACATCATCAATTTGAACATATGGTGCATCTAATGAGTCGTCCACCCATTCATCTGGACTTGAGAACATTACATTTGCGCCTAATGAAGTTAGACTTATGAAATTACTTCGAGCTACACGTGAATTTTTAATATCACCACATATTAAAATGTTTAATCCTTCAAATGAACCGTATTCCTCATAGATTGTCATAATATCTAAAAGACTTTGTGTAGGGTGTTGGCCACTACCATCTCCAGCATTAGCAATTGGAATATTAAGATTTTCTAATTCTTCATAGTATGCATTTTGAGAATGTCTGATTACTAGTAAATCAACACCAATGCTTTCAAGTGTTTTACAGGTATCATATAGTGATTCACCTTTTTGTACTGATGATGTACTTGTTTCAAAATTAACCTCTTTCAGACCTAATTTTTGTTCTGCTACTTCAAAGCTACACTTAGTTCGAGTTGAATTTTCGAAGAATAAATTAGAAACAAACTTCCCTTCGAATTGTGGTAAGGTTTGCTTTCCCGATTTGTAATCACAAGCTGTTTGAATTAAATCGTAAATGTCCTCGTTAGATAAATGTTCCATAGATAATAAGTTATTCATAAAGCGCCTCCTGATAAATAATCCTTGTTAAATTAGTTTTTTGAATCCTGTTTTTCTTTTGGCAAAATTAAATTTAAGATAATACCTGAAAGTGCTGCTAGTGCCATACCTTCGATTTGAAGGTTTACACCTAAACCTTTTAAATTGATGAGTAAGTTACCTATACCTACAACTAAGATGACTGATGCGATTACTAGGTTGCGGTTGCTTGCAAAATCAATGTTACTTTCAACTAACATTCTTAGTCCACTTGCTGCTATAATACCGAACAATAAGATTGACACGCCGCCCATTACCGGTGTCGGTATTGAAGAAATCAACGCTGAGAACTTACCAATAAATGATAAGACAATCGCTATAACCGCTGCACCGCCAATAACATAGATACTGTAAATCTTTGTTATTGCTAGTACACCGATGTTTTCGCCGTATGTTGTGCTTGGTGGACCACCAATAATACTAGCGAACATTGTTGAAACACCATCTCCGATTATTGAGCGATGTAAACCTGGATCCTCGAAGAAGTTTCTACCTACGATTTTGTTGATAACCATTTGGTGACCGATATGCTCACTTACGGTTACGAAAACGATTGGTAACATAACGAGTATTAAACCAAGGTGAATCGATGGCACATAATCTTTAAATGGTAAATAGATATGTGGGAAGTCAATCCAGTTTGCTTTAGCAATATTCGAAAAGTTAACTAACCCCATAAAGATTGAAACAATATAGCCAACAATGATACCAATAAGTACCGGTATAAGTGATAAGAAACCTTTGAAGAACCCTTGCACAATTATTGTTACAAGTAATGTAATAAGCGCGACAACCAGATAGCTTAAATTGTACCCTTTCATATCTCCTGAGTTCTCGTACATTGCCATATTAACTGCTGTTGGTGCTAAACTTAATCCAATTACCATGATTACTGGTCCTACAACTACCGGTGGAAGTAAATGCATTAACCATCCTGTACCACTGATTTTGATTAGGATACCGATGATGACATACATTACGCCACTTGCGAATAGTGCTACTAACATGTCTCCTAAGCTATGTGTGCTTAATCCAGTAATAATTGGTGTGATAAATGCGAAACTTGATCCTAAATATGCTGGAATCTTTGCCTTAGTAATTAATATATAAAGCAATGTTCCTATACCGGATGCAAGTAAAGCAGCTGATATTGGCAAGCCAGTTAGGAATGGCACTAATACTGTAGAACCAAACATTGCAAATAAATGTTGCAAACTCAGTAGCGCCCATTGTGTTGGTTTAGGTTTGTCTTGTACGTCTAACACCGGTTTGACGGTTCGTTCAAACATTTGTTCATTTTCCATCTTTTTTCTTCCTTTCATAAAAAAAGTCTCTTTTACATTTAAATGTAAAGAGACTAAAAAATCGTAGTAAACATACAGATAAGCACTCATACTTATCGTTATCCGTATCTACGTGACAAAGCATTCAATTATAGTGAGATGGTTATTAATACTGACCATTCTATCATCATAATCCACACTCACTTTTGAATACTTTACCTTTTTCAGTCTCTCGTACTGATTTAAAAGGTCTTTATTCAATTATTACTGCATTCTGTGAATCTTTTTCGTTTAAATACACTAAAACAGATTCTTCTTTAGAAGTTGGTATGTTTTTCCCTACAAAATCTGCTCTTATTGGTAATTCTCGATGTCCACGATCTACAAGTGCGGCTAAGCCAATTTTAATCGGTCGAGAATGAAGCAAGATTGCATCTAGGGAAGCTCTAACAGTTCTTCCTGTATAAAGTACATCATCAATGATGATGACTACCTTATCGTTAATATCAGCATCAATTTCTATTGCATCTTGAGTGATTTGCTTGTTAGCAATTTCAATATCATCTCGAAAATGTGTAATATCAATTGTACCTGTTGGAACTATTTTTTGTTCAATTTGATTGATTTTGTCTTGTATACGTCTTGCTAAAAATTCGCCTCTCGTTTTAATTCCGAGTAACACAAGATTTTCTGTACCTTTGTTATATTCAAGAATTTCATGTGCCATACGCGTTACAGTACGTTGTATTGCAGCTTCATCCATGATGATTCGCTCAGACATTATCTCACCTCTTAAAATTAAAAACCCTCATGCCTTTTTCAAAGACATGAGGGCAAATTAATATATACGCACATGTAATGTTAGACATTACATGATAAAGCCATTCTAATAAAACAATTCATATATTTCGCTGAATTATTTTAAGAAAGTATATAGAATTATACTCATTGTCTTTGAAGCCTCTCTGGACTCTCTTTTAAAGACACCGATTTCTTTTTTGAACTGTTACTAGCTTAAAACTTTTTGAGCTATAAGTCAATGTAATTTTTTAAAATTATCAATTGTAAATAAATAATACTTTTACTGTAGTTAATCGAATTTGTGAAATACTAAAAAATTAGACAAACTTTTTCAAAAATACATATTAAAGAATCATTGATTAAATGTGAAATTAGAAAAAATACCCACAAAGCGTTGAAACTTTGCGGGCTACCAAACTATTCTTTTCTTATGCATCTCTTAAGCGAATATCTTCTAAAAGTGTTTCAAATTCTTTAGGTAGTTCTGCTTGACGTTCAATGTATTCATGAGTAACAGGGTGTTCAAATCCTATAACACCTGCATGTAATGCTTGTCCACCAATATCAAGTGTTTTTCGTGGACCATACTTTGGATCTCCAACAAGAGGGTAACCAATATATTTCATATGTACACGAATTTGGTGTGTACGCCCCGTCTCTAATTGACATTCAATTAGTGTGTAATCATTAAAATGTTCTAAAACATTAAAGTGTGTAACTGCTTCTTTACCGTTATCAACGACATCCATTGATTGTCGATCTTTCTCGTTACGTCCGATAGGCGCATCAATCGTGCCATAATCATGTGGAATATTTCCATGTACTAAAGCGGTATATTTTCTTTTAACGGATTTATCCATTAATTGTTCCACTAACCCTCTATGAGCAATATCATTTTTGGCAACCATTAATAACCCTGAAGTATCTTTATCAATACGATGAACTATACCTGGGCGAATTTCACCATTAATTCCAGATAAATCTTTAATTTGGTACATTAAGCCATTAACTAATGTACCAGAATAATGACCTGGGGATGGATGTACTACCATGCCTTTGGGTTTATAAACTATCGCTACATCTTCATCTTCATAATAAATATCTAAATTTAGGTTCTCTGGCTGAATATCGGCTTCGACAACTTCCTTCTCTGTAACAATAATAAGATCATTTAATTTAACTTTATAATTAGACTTAATCACTTTTTCGTTAACTGTAACTAAATCTTCTTTAATCAAATCTTGAATTTGACTTCTAGACCATTCATTATTGAATTCAGGTAATAATTTATCAATACGCTGTCCAACAAGCTCTTGGTTTTCAATTTTAAATTCATGTGTTTTCAAATTATAGTCTCCTATTCTTTTGAATTCGAATCTTTAAGTAAGGCAATGATTATGAACAATACACCTATTGTTAAACTTGAATCCGCAACATTAAATATTGGGAAATCATATCCAAAAATATTAGTATCAACAAAATCAACTACTTCACCATTAACTAATCGATCAATAAAGTTACCTAATGCACCTGCAAATAGTAAACTTATTGCAACTTGCATAAATAGATTATACTTTGCTTCTTTAATATAAAATAGTACAAGTACGATGAGAATAACTATCGTAATAATATAAAAGAATCCCATTTTACCACTAAGAATTCCCCATGCCGCACCATTGTTTCTATGTGATGTTATGTTTAAAAAATTAGGAATAACTTTATATGAATCACCAATATTCATTGTTGTAGCAATAATCCGTTTTGTGACTTGGTCAATAATTAATATAGCGATTGCTACTATTAAAGATATGGTTATATAATATTTCTTTTTCATTCACGTGCCTCCATTCACACACTACTCTTTGACAACACTCTACATTATAGCTTACTCCTCTATATAAAAAAAGCTACAGTTACAAATAGATGATAATATTAGTAACTGTAGTTCATTATGCGTTTTCACTTTGATTTTTCTTAGGATGAATATAATTAAATTCATCTAGTTGGTATTCGTAAACTGTGCGCTTAGTAACTTCATATGGTTTACGATAATTCATATCAAAAACGGTTAACGAGCCATCATGATTAACTTTGTCTACATATGCAACATGACCATGTTGACCTTTTGGATATTGAAGGATTGAACCAACACTTGGATTATCATTAACTTTATATCCTTCTTTGCTTGCTTCATTAGCCCAATATTTGGCATCTCCCCATCTATTACTAATCATATTGCCATCTTGTCTAATTCTATCAAACACATAATAGGTACATTGGCCTTTAGCATATAAGTTTAATTTCATTGGGTTCTTTTCCCAAAAATGAATTGTCGGTTGCGTCATATCTTGATTATCAATTCCATCATATATCGCTCCACCAGTGAAAAGTGCACTTCCTAAAACCATAATAAGTATAAATTTCTTCATTAAATCACACTACTTCTATAAAATTAAATCTAAAATAAAGCCCGTCTGGACCTTTAACATCAATATGCGTTGTTTCAGGATAATAATAATCAATTAAAGCAAGACCATATGTTACGTTATTCATCACACGTTTAGTACTTGATAACCATTGATTAACAGCTAAATGATGATAGTATTGATTTGAAGACATAAAGAGTGAAAACTGATCTAAATACGCAGATGGTTCAAGTCCAAAATATCTTAAATAATAAGATTCAACCTCTGACATACGTATCGTTTTAAGTGATAAATTTCCTATTTTTGTGCCTTTAGGAATCCCTTGCCAAGTTTGTTCTGATACATTTGTTAGTAAACGTGGAACATTGATTGCTTCAATAACTAACTTTACATTTTCATTATCGTAGCCCCAGTAATCCATATCATGGTCGACATAAAACTTGTATGCATTCCCCTCTGGATCTTCAAAAAAGAGGGACGTACAAACACTTTGTTCTCCACCATTTACCGGAATTTCAAAGTCTGTCATTTGTACAAGTAAATCGGCTAAATCTGTAATATTAGGAAGCATTATACCTACATAAAATAATCCTGCTTCAGATAAAAGTGGTTCCCTACCATTTATAACTTCATTTAATGTTAAAAAATGATTTGACTGACCTATCTCGTACTGAACAGAATGATTTGTTTCTGTAATAACTTTAAATCCCAATATAGTTTCATAAAATGGTCTTAAGTCTGCTAAATTTCTAACATTTATAGTTATACCATTTACAAAATGTGAATGTTTTGAATGAAACATTATGGCCTCCTAATATTGCATTACTAAATATAACTTACTTCTTTTAATGGATGAAAAATACAATTCAATGAAAATAATACCTACTATTTTATCTTAAAATATATAAAATTTTAACAGTCTTTGTATGTATATTGCAATTTATTAACTTCTAAAGTAGTGCTTTAAAGCAGTGTCTTAGAAATTGGGTTCATTATTACACTTAAGTCGAGATGCTTGCTTAAAATTTTCACAACTATGTTTTATTATTTATTTTAGAACGCCTTACACAAGTGCAGTTGCACTAAATTTTAATAACGCTATACATCTTAATTCAAACAAAAAAAGAAAGAGTCTGGGACATAAACCCTAGAGAAATAGCCAGTAAATGAGTTTTAACAAATTCATTTACTGGCTTCTTTATTTACAATACTCCGTATTGTTGG
>NZ_QJSN01000019.1:0-26895 GCF_003217445.1 Staphylococcus sp. AtHG25
CTTTAATTCTTAATGTATTTAATATAGACTTACACATAGGCGCATTACCTTTCTTTTTATTTTGTTTGGTAGCTAATAATTATAGAGGTAATTGCGCCATTTTTGTATTCAAACATAAAAATTGGACTGATGATTTTTAGTCATCAGTCCAATTTATTATAGAGCCATTTATATACAGAAATAACTTTTGTGTGAACATGATGCAGTCTACAAATGGAATTTATTTATTCTGAGCATATTGAAGTCTATGCCTTCATATGTGATGGCGAAGAAACAAGTAGTCGATAGAGAAGTAATAACTTTATTTCATTTTAAAGTAAAAAAATTGGAAAAGTGATTGACATATTACAATAATGAGGTTATATTATTTATTGTGATTATTTTACCTAAGACAGTAGGAGTTATAGTATAACTTAAAAATTATCCTGCCGAGGCTAAAATTGACTTGAACGTGTGATCATAAAAATGATCTTTCAAGCGCTTTTTGCCGTGGGTAGAAAGTGCTTTTTTTATTGAGAAATTTAAAAAGCACCAAAAATAAAAATGGAGGTGTCTGAATGTCTGCTATTATCGAAGCTAAAAAACAACAAGTTGATGTTATTGCTGAACAACTTAAAAATTCAGTTTCAACTGTTATCGTTGACTACCGTGGCTTAACAGTTGCAGAAGTAACTGAACTACGTTCACAATTACGTGAAGCTGGTGTTGAGTACAAAGTTTACAAAAACACTATGGTTCGTCGTGCAGCTGAACAAGCAGGTATCGAAGGCTTAGATGAATTCTTAACAGGTCCTACAGCTGTTGCAACTTCAACTGAAGATGTAGTAGCACCAGCGAAAGTTATCGCAGGATTTGCTAAAGAACACGAAGCTTTAGAAATCAAAACAGGCGTTATGGAAGGTAGCGTTATTTCAGCAGAAGAAGTTAAAACTGTTGGTTCATTACCTTCACACGATGGTCTTGTTTCTATGCTTTTATCAGTATTACAAGCTCCAGTACGCAACTTCGCTTATGCGGTTAAAGCTGTTGGAGAACAAAAAGAAGAAAGCGCTGAATAATTGCGCATAAAAAATTAAAATAATTGGAGGAAATATAAAATGGCTAATCAAGAACAAATCATTGAAGCAATTAAAGAAATGTCAGTATTAGAATTAAACGATTTAGTAAAAGCAATTGAAGAAGAATTTGGTGTAACAGCAGCAGCTCCTGTAGCAGCAGCTGGTGCAGCTGGTGGCGGAGACGCAGCAGCAGAAAAAACTGAATTTGACGTTGAGTTAACTTCAGCTGGATCTTCAAAAATCAAAGTTGTTAAAGCAGTTAAAGAAGCAACTGGTTTAGGCTTAAAAGATGCTAAAGAATTAGTAGATAACGCTCCTAAAGTAATCAAAGAAGGCGTTGCTAAAGAAGAAGCTGAAAAACTTAAAGAACAATTAGAAGAAGTTGGAGCTACTGTAGAATTAAAATAATTCTAGTATCTTAACTTAATATCGAAGGTTATGTGTTTTTAATGTATTAATAATACATTATCAGAACTAACCTGAATTCTTTGAGAAATTAAAACCCCGTTATCACGATAACGGGGTTTTTACTTCATTTTCTAGTAAAATAAAGATGAACAATGAAAAAAGAGGTGACGTTATGGGACACTATTATGATGAAAATCCAGATGTACAAAGTGATGAAAGAGTCATTCAATATCATTATCATTCCCATCAATTAAATTTAACTACAGATGCAGGTGTGTTCTCAAAAGCACAAGTAGATTTTGGATCAGATACGTTAGTACAAACATTTTTAAACGAGCATCCTCCTGGACCAAGTAAGACGATTGCTGATGTTGGATGTGGGTATGGTCCGATAGGATTAATGATTGCAAAAGTTTCACCACATCATCAAATTACTATGGTTGATGTGAATAAGCGTGCGTTAAATCTTGCTGAAAAGAATAAAAAAGCAAATCAAATTGATAACGTCATTATCAAAGAAAGTGATGGTTTATCACAACTAAAGGATAGTCATTTTGATTATGTACTAACCAATCCTCCCATTAGAGCTGGCAAAGAAGTTGTTCATCGTATTTTTGAAGAAGCATATCAACAGTTAAATTCACAAGGTGAGTTGTACGTTGTGATTCAAAAGAAACAAGGTATGCCTTCTGCTAAAAAGAAAATGGAAGAAATTTTCAATAATGTCGAAGTTGTTAACAAGAATAAAGGATACTATATATTGAAAAGCCGAAAAGGTTGATTTCAAAGTTGTATTCTGATATAGTTATAAAATGTAAAAATTTATGTTCAATAAGTGTGTACTTTTACGCGAAAAGAGTACGATAAACAAGAATAAATGTAGAATCGAAAATGGTGTCATCAACTGTGTTGCCGTTTTCTTTTTGTCTTGTTATACGATTTTTACGCGTATTGGTTCATCACACAATATTTGAGGGGTGAATCTGTTTGGCAGGTCAAGTTGTCCAATATGGAAGACATCGTAAACGTAGAAATTATGCGAGAATTTCAGAAGTATTAGAATTACCAAACTTAATAGAAATTCAAACTAAATCTTACGACTGGTTCCTAAAAGAAGGTTTATTAGAAATGTTCCGTGATATTTCTCCAATTGAAGATTTCACAGGTAACCTTTCTTTAGAATTTGTAGATTATCGATTAGGTGAACCAAAATATGATTTAGAAGAATCAAAAAACCGTGACGCTACTTATGCTGCACCTCTTCGTGTTAAAGTACGTCTAATAATCAAAGAAACTGGCGAAGTTAAAGAACAAGAAGTATTTATGGGTGACTTCCCATTAATGACAGATACAGGTACATTCGTAATCAATGGTGCAGAACGTGTAATCGTGTCTCAATTAGTACGTTCACCATCCGTTTATTTCAATGAGAAAATTGACAAAAACGGTCGTGAAAACTATGATGCGACAATTATCCCTAACCGTGGTGCATGGTTAGAATATGAAACAGATGCTAAAGATGTAGTTTATGTACGTATTGATAGAACACGTAAATTACCATTAACAGTATTATTACGTGCTTTAGGCTTCTCAAACGATCAAGAAATTATTGATTTATTAGGAGACAGTGAATATTTACGTAATACGCTTGAAAAAGATGGCACTGAAAATACTGAGCAAGCATTATTAGAAATATACGAACGTTTACGTCCTGGTGAGCCACCAACAGTTGAAAATGCGAAAAGTTTACTTTATTCACGCTTTTTCGACCCTAAACGTTATGATTTAGCAAGTGTTGGTCGTTACAAAGCTAATAAAAAATTACACTTAAAACACCGCTTATTTAATCAAAGATTAGCAGAACCAATCGTTAATAGCGAAACTGGTGAAATTGTTGCCGAAGAAGGTACAGTTCTAGACCGTCGCAAATTAGACGAAATTATGGAAGTTTTAGAAACAAATGCTAATAGTGAAGTGTTTGAATTAGAAGGTACAGTTATTGATGAACCTGTTGAGATTCAATCAATCAAAGTTTACGTACCAAATGATGAAGAAGGTCGTACGACTACTGTAATCGGTAATGCGTTACCAGACTCAGAAGTTAAATGTATTACACCAGCAGATATCATTGCTTCAATGAGTTATTTCTTTAACTTGTTAAATGGCATTGGTTACACAGACGATATTGACCACTTAGGAAACCGTCGTTTACGTTCAGTTGGTGAATTATTACAAAACCAATTCCGTATCGGTTTATCAAGAATGGAACGTGTTGTACGTGAAAGAATGTCAATTCAAGATACAGACTCTATCACACCACAACAATTAATTAATATCCGTCCGGTTATTGCGTCAATTAAAGAGTTCTTCGGTAGCTCTCAATTATCACAATTCATGGACCAAGCTAACCCATTAGCTGAGTTAACACATAAACGTCGTCTTTCTGCATTAGGACCTGGTGGTTTAACACGTGAACGTGCTCAAATGGAAGTACGTGACGTTCACTACTCTCACTATGGTCGTATGTGTCCGATCGAGACTCCAGAGGGACCAAACATTGGTTTGATTAACTCATTATCAAGTTATGCACGTGTGAATGAATTTGGTTTCATTGAAACACCATATCGTAAAGTAGACTTAGACACTAACTCTATTACAGATCAAATCGACTACTTAACTGCTGATGAAGAAGATAGCTATGTAGTTGCCCAAGCGAACTCTCGTTTAGATGAAAATGGTCGTTTCCTAGATGATGAAGTGGTATGTCGTTTCCGTGGTAACAATACTGTTATGGCAAAAGAAAAAATGGACTACATGGATGTATCACCTAAACAAGTAGTATCAGCAGCGACAGCTTGTATCCCATTCCTTGAAAACGATGACTCTAACCGTGCGTTAATGGGTGCGAACATGCAACGTCAAGCAGTACCATTGATGAATCCTGAAGCTCCATTTGTGGGTACAGGTATGGAACATGTGGCAGCTCGTGACTCTGGTGCAGCAATTACTGCAAAACATAGAGGTCGTGTTGAACATGTTGAGTCTAATGAAATCCTAGTTCGTCGTTTAGTTGAGGAAAATGGAACTGAACATGAAGGCGAATTAGACCGTTACCCATTAGCTAAATTTAAACGTTCAAACTCTGGTACTTGTTATAACCAACGTCCAATCGTTTCTGTAGGTGACGTTGTAGAATACAATGAAATTTTAGCTGATGGTCCTTCAATGGAATTAGGAGAAATGGCATTAGGTCGTAACGTCGTTGTAGGTTTCATGACTTGGGACGGATATAACTATGAGGATGCCGTTATCATGAGTGAACGATTAGTTAAAGACGATGTATATACTTCAATTCATATTGAAGAATACGAATCTGAAGCACGTGATACTAAATTAGGACCTGAAGAAATTACACGTGATATTCCTAACGTTTCTGAAAATGCACTTAAAAACTTAGACGATCGTGGTATTATATACGTCGGTGCAGAAGTTAAAGATGGAGATATCTTAGTTGGTAAAGTAACGCCAAAAGGTGTCACAGAATTAACTGCAGAAGAACGATTATTACACGCCATCTTTGGTGAAAAAGCAAGAGAAGTTCGCGATACTTCATTACGTGTGCCACATGGTGCAGGTGGTATCGTTCTAGACGTTAAAGTATTTAATCGTGAAGAAGGCGATGATACTTTATCACCAGGTGTGAACCAACTTGTTCGTGTATATATCGTTCAAAAACGTAAAATCCATGTTGGGGACAAAATGTGTGGTCGTCATGGTAACAAAGGGGTTATCTCTAAGATTGTTCCTGAAGAAGATATGCCTTACTTACCAGATGGACGTCCAATCGATATCATGTTAAACCCACTAGGTGTACCATCACGTATGAACATTGGACAAGTTTTAGAGTTACATTTAGGTATGGCTGCTAAAAACTTAGGTATTCATGTTGCTTCTCCAGTATTCGATGGTGCAAACGACGATGATGTATGGTCTACAATCGAAGAGGCTGGTATGGCACGTGATGGTAAAACAGTATTATATGATGGACGTACTGGTGAACCATTCGATAATCGTATTTCTGTTGGAGTAATGTATATGCTTAAACTTGCTCACATGGTTGACGATAAATTGCATGCGCGTTCAACTGGACCTTACTCACTTGTTACACAACAACCACTTGGCGGTAAAGCACAATTCGGTGGACAACGTTTCGGTGAGATGGAGGTATGGGCACTAGAAGCATACGGTGCTGCTTACACATTACAAGAAATCTTAACTTACAAATCTGACGATACAGTAGGACGTGTTAAAACTTACGAAGCTATCGTTAAAGGTGAAAACATCTCTAGACCAAGTGTTCCAGAATCATTCCGCGTATTGATGAAAGAACTACAAAGTTTAGGTTTAGATGTCAAAGTTATGGATGAACAAGATAATGAAATCGAAATGGCTGATGTTGATGATGAAGATGCAACTGAGCGCAAAGTAGATTTACAACAAAAAGATGTTCCTGAAACTCAAAAAGAAACTACTGACTAATTAGAATTTGAACTTATAAAAAGTAAGGGATTAGAAACTCAGTTCGATTTAAACTTAAAATAAGCTAATCTTGCTGATTTCTTCCCTACAATCATATGACTTGTTTTAGTTTCAACAGATGTAAATCAATCAAATAGCACAGCTAATCTAAATTGAAGGAGGTAGGCTCCTTGATTGATGTAAATAATTTCCATTATATGAAAATCGGTTTAGCCTCACCTGAAAAAATCCGTTCATGGTCATACGGTGAAGTAAAAAAACCAGAAACAATCAACTATCGTACATTGAAACCAGAAAAAGATGGTCTTTTCTGTGAAAGAATTTTTGGACCTACAAAAGACTGGGAATGTAGTTGTGGTAAGTACAAACGTGTACGCTACAAAGGCATGGTCTGTGACAGATGTGGTGTAGAAGTAACTAAATCTAAAGTACGTCGTGAAAGAATGGGACACATTGAATTAGCTGCTCCAGTTTCACATATTTGGTATTTCAAAGGTATTCCAAGTCGTATGGGTCTTTTATTAGACATGTCTCCTAGAGCATTAGAAGAAGTTATTTATTTCGCTTCATATGTTGTAGTAGATCCAGGTCCAACAGGCTTAGAGAAAAAATCATTATTATCTGAAGCTGAATTCAGAGAATATTACGATAAATACCCAGGTCAATTTGTAGCTAAAATGGGTGCTGAAGGTATTAAAGACCTATTAGAAGAAATTAACTTAGACGAAGAATTAAAATCATTGCGTGACGAATTAGAATCTGCAACTGGTCAAAGATTGACACGTGCGATTAAACGTTTAGAAGTTGTTGAATCATTCAGAAACTCTGGTAATAATCCAGCGTGGATGATTTTAGACGTACTTCCAATTATTCCACCTGAAATCCGTCCAATGGTTCAGTTAGATGGTGGACGTTTCGCAACAAGTGATTTAAATGATTTATACCGTCGTGTGATTAACCGTAATAATCGTTTAAAACGTTTATTAGACTTAGGTGCTCCTGGCATCATCGTTCAAAACGAAAAACGTATGTTGCAAGAAGCAGTTGATGCATTAATCGATAACGGTCGTCGTGGTCGTCCAGTTACTGGTCCAGGTAACAGACCATTGAAATCACTTTCACATATGTTGAAAGGTAAACAAGGTCGTTTCCGTCAAAACTTACTTGGTAAACGTGTTGACTATTCAGGTCGTTCAGTTATCGCTGTTGGTCCAAGCTTAAAAATGTATCAATGTGGATTACCTAAAGAAATGGCGCTTGAATTGTTCAAGCCATTCGTAATGAAGGAATTAGTTCAACGTGAAATTGCTACTAACATCAAAAATGCTAAAAGTAAAATTGAGCGTATGGACGATGAAGTATGGGACGTATTGGAAGATGTAATCAGAGAACACCCTGTATTACTTAACCGTGCACCTACTCTTCACAGATTAGGTATCCAAGCATTCGAACCTACATTAGTTGAAGGTCGTGCTATCCGTCTACACCCACTTGTAACAACAGCTTACAACGCGGACTTTGACGGTGACCAAATGGCCGTTCACGTTCCTTTATCTAAAGAAGCACAAGCTGAAGCACGTATGTTAATGTTAGCTGCTCAAAACATCTTGAACCCTAAAGACGGTAAACCTGTCGTAACACCATCACAAGATATGGTATTAGGTAACTATTACCTAACATTAGAACGTAAAGATGCAATGAACACTGGTACTATCTTTAATGATACAAACGAAGTGCTTAAAGCTTATGCAAATGGCTATGTTCATTTACACACTCGTATTGGTGTACATGCGAAATCATTTAACAACCCTACATTCACAGAAGCTCAAAACAACAAAATTTTAGCTACTTCAGTAGGTAAAGTGATTTTCAATGAAATCATTCCTGATTCATTCGCATTCATCAATGAACCTAGTCAAACAAATCTTGAAGGTAAAACACCTGACAAATACTTTATTGATTCAACTCAATTGGGTGAAGGTGGACTTAAAGCATACTTTGAAGAACAAGAACTTATTGAACCATTCAATAAAAAATTCTTAGGTAATATTATTGCCGAAGTCTTCAATAGATTCAGTATCACTGATACATCTATGATGCTTGACCGTATGAAAGATTTAGGTTTCAAATTCTCATCTAAAGCTGGTATCACTGTTGGTGTAGCAGATATTGTTGTACTTCCAGATAAACAAGACATTTTAGATGAGCACGAAAAATTAGTAGAACGTGTATCTAAACAATTTAATCGTGGTTTAATTACTGAAGATGAACGTTATAATGCCGTTGTTGAAATTTGGACAGATGCCAAAGATCAAATTCAAGGCGAATTAATGCAATCTCTTGAGAAAACAAACCCAATCTTCATGATGAGTGATTCTGGTGCACGTGGTAACGCATCTAACTTTACACAATTAGCTGGTATGCGTGGTTTAATGGCCGCACCATCAGGTAAAATTATTGAGTTACCAATCACATCTTCATTCCGTGAAGGTTTAACAGTGTTAGAATACTTCATCTCTACACACGGTGCGCGTAAAGGTCTTGCCGATACAGCCCTTAAAACAGCTGACTCTGGTTACCTTACTCGTCGTCTTGTTGACGTTGCTCAAGACGTTATTGTTCGTGAAGAAGACTGTGGCACAGACCGCGGCTTACTAGTTTCTGATATCAAAGAAGGTACAGAAATGATCGAACCATTCATCGAACGTATTGAAGGACGTTATTCTAAAGAAACAATTCGTCATCCTGAAACTGATGAAATCATCATCCGTCCAGACGAATTAATCACTGCTGAAATCGCTAAGAAAATCACTGATGCCGGTATTGAACAAATGTACATCCGCTCAGCATTTACATGTAACACACGTCACGGTGTTTGTGAAAAATGTTACGGTAAAAACCTTGCTACTGGTGAAAAAGTTGAAGTGGGTGAAGCAGTTGGTACAATCGCTGCTCAATCAATCGGTGAACCTGGTACCCAACTTACAATGCGTACATTCCATACAGGTGGTGTAGCAGGAAGCGATATCACTCAAGGTCTTCCACGTATTCAAGAGATCTTCGAAGCACGTAATCCAAAAGGTCAAGCTGTGATTACTGAAATCGAAGGTGTCGTTGAAGATATTAAATTAGCAAAAGATCGCCAACAAGAAATTGTTGTTAAAGGTGCTAATGAAACAAGATCTTACTTAGCTTCAGGTACTTCTAGATTAAAAGTAGAAGTCGGTCAATCAGTTGAACGTGGTGAAGTATTAACTGAAGGTTCAATCGAACCTAAGAACTTCCTAGCTGTTGCTGGTTTAAATGCGACTGAAAGTTACTTACTTAAAGAAGTTCAAAAAGTTTATCGTATGCAAGGTGTAGAAATTGATGATAAACACGTTGAAGTAATGGTAAGACAAATGTTACGTAAAGTTAGAATCATCGAAGCTGGTGATACTAAGTTATTACCTGGTTCATTGGTTGACATTCATAGCTTTACAGATGCAAACAGAGAAGCGTTTAAAGAACGTAAACGTCCAGCAACTGCTAAACCAGTATTGCTTGGTATTACAAAAGCGTCTCTTGAAACTGAAAGCTTCTTATCAGCAGCATCATTCCAAGAAACAACTCGTGTACTTACAGATGCAGCAATTAAAGGTAAACGCGACGACTTACTTGGACTTAAAGAAAACGTTATTATTGGTAAGTTAATTCCAGCTGGTACTGGTATGAGACGTTATAGTGACGTTAAATATGATAAAGCTGAAACACCAGTTACAGAAACTGAAGAAGCAGAAATCATTGAATAATTAATGAAATAAAACTGAATTCATATTTATTTCAATATTGACGAGACGGGACTTATCAATCTTTTGAGATGATAGTCTCGCTCTCGTTCTTTATTTTTTATTATTAGTAAAAAGTCTGCAAAATATGTTGACTTAATGCTGATTTAAGTGTTATTATTGTAAAGGTTGATGCAAGCAGAACTTTGGAGGATATTTTAATGTCTAATGAAAAAGTTGCACGCTTTAACAAACAACACTATGTAGTTGGTCTTAAAGAAACGCTTAAAGCGTTAAATAGAGATCAAGTTGCATCTTTGATTATTGCTCAAGACGTTGAGGTACATTTGTTAGCTCGCGTATTTAGTTTAATCAATCATAAAAATATACCTATTACTTATTTTCAAAGCAAGCATGCTTTAGGTAGTTATGTAGGTATTAACGTTAATGCGACTATTGTTGCGTTATTGAATGAGAATTAGTAAGTGTATTGCTTACTAAATTTTATTTAACCTAAAAATGAACCACCTGGATGTGTGGAATTAAAAAGTGAAGAGAGGAGGACATTTCAATGCCAACTATTAACCAATTAGTACGTAAACCTAGACAAAGCAAATCTAAAAAATCAGATTCACCAGCTTTAAACAGAGGTTTTAATAGTAAAAAGAAACAATTTACTAACTTAAATTCACCTCAAAAACGTGGTGTTTGTACTCGTGTAGGTACTATGACACCTAAAAAACCTAACTCAGCGTTACGTAAATATGCACGTGTGCGTTTATCAAACAATATTGAAATCAACGCATACATCCCTGGTATCGGCCATAACTTACAAGAACACAGTGTAGTACTTGTACGTGGTGGACGTGTAAAAGACTTACCTGGTGTGCGTTACCACATCGTACGTGGTGCACTTGATACTTCAGGTGTTGACGGACGTAGACAAGGCCGTTCATTATACGGAACTAAAAAACCTAAAAATTAAGTTTAAGATTGTGTAAATTTTAATTTCAATTTTTAATAATATACTATAATAGGAAGGGAGGATTTTAATTATGCCTCGTAAAGGATCAGTACCTAAAAGAGACGTATTACCAGATCCAATTCATAACTCTAAATTAGTTACAAAATTGATCAACAAAATCATGTTAGATGGTAAACGCGGAACAGCACAAAGAATTCTTTATTCAGCATTTGACCTTGTAGAACAACGCAGTGGTCGTGATGCTTTAGAAGTATTTGAAGAAGCAATTAACAACATTATGCCAGTATTAGAAGTAAAAGCTCGTCGTGTGGGTGGTTCAAACTACCAAGTACCAGTTGAGGTTCGCCCAGAACGTCGTACTACTCTAGGATTACGTTGGTTAGTTAACTACGCTCGTCTTCGTGGTGAAAAAACTATGGAAGATCGTTTAGCTAACGAAATCTTAGATGCTGCTAATAATACAGGTGGTGCCGTTAAGAAACGTGAGGACACTCACAAAATGGCTGAAGCGAACAAAGCATTCGCTCACTACCGCTGGTAAGATTAAAGCTTTAACCCTGAGTGTGTTCCGTCACATTGGTTTACCAAATAAGATGGCTCATGCTTAGGGCATCGCCATATTCAATAGTACTTATTCAGTAATTACTGGAAGGAGAAAAACAATGGCTAGAGACTTTTCTTTGAAAAACACTCGTAACATCGGTATCATGGCTCACATTGATGCTGGTAAAACAACTACGACTGAACGTATTCTTTACTATACAGGTCGTATCCACAAAATTGGTGAAACACACGAAGGTGCTTCACAAATGGACTGGATGGAACAAGAACAAGACCGTGGTATTACAATCACATCAGCTGCTACAACAGCTCAATGGGATGGCCACCGTGTAAACATTATCGATACTCCAGGACACGTAGACTTCACTGTTGAGGTTGAACGTTCTTTACGTGTACTTGATGGTGCGGTTACTGTACTTGATGCTCAATCAGGTGTAGAACCTCAAACTGAAACGGTTTGGCGTCAAGCTACAACTTACGGTGTACCTCGTATCGTATTCGTAAACAAAATGGATAAATTAGGCGCTAACTTCGACTATTCTGTAAGTACATTACATGATCGTTTAGATGCTAACGCTGCACCTATCCAATTACCAATTGGTGCCGAAGACGAATTTGAAGCTATCATTGACTTAGTAGAAATGAAATGCTTCAAATATACTAATGACTTAGGTACTGAAATTGACGAAATTGAAATCCCTGAAGATCACAAAGAAAGAGCAGAAGAAGCTCGTTCTAATTTAATCGAAGCAGTTGCAGAAACTAACGATGAATTAATGGAAAAATATCTTGGTGATGAAGAAATTTCAGTAGCAGAATTAAAAAATGCTATTCGTCAAGCAACTACTGACGTAGAATTCTACCCAGTACTTTGCGGTACAGCATTCAAAAACAAAGGTGTTCAATTAATGCTGAACGCAGTAATTGACTACTTACCATCACCTTTAGATGTTAAACCAATCGTAGGCCATCGTGCTGAAAATCCTGAAGAAGAAGTAATTGCTAAACCAGACGATTCAGCTGAATTCGCTGCATTAGCATTCAAAGTTATGACTGACCCTTATGTTGGTAAATTAACTTTCTTCCGTGTATATTCAGGTACTTTAACATCAGGTTCTTACATTAAAAACTCAACTAAAGACAAACGTGAACGTGTAGGTCGTTTATTACAAATGCACGCTAACTCACGTCAAGAAATCGACACTGTTTACTCAGGCGATATCGCTGCTGCAGTTGGTCTTAAAGATACAGGTACTGGTGACACATTATGTGGTGAAAAGAATGACATTATCTTAGAATCAATGGAATTCCCTGAACCAGTTATCCACTTATCAGTAGAACCAAAATCTAAAGCTGACCAAGATAAAATGACTCAAGCTTTAGTTAAATTACAAGAAGAAGACCCTACTTTCCATGCACACACAGATGAAGAAACTGGACAAGTTATCATCGGTGGTATGGGTGAGTTACACTTAGACATCTTAGTTGACCGTATGAAGAAAGAATTCAACGTTGAATGTAATGTAGGTGCCCCAATGGTTTCATATCGTGAAACGTTCAAGCAATCTGCACAAGTTCAAGGTAAATTCTCTCGTCAATCTGGTGGTCGTGGTCAATACGGTGATGTTCACATTGAATTCACACCAAACGAAACTGGCGCAGGTTTCGAATTCGAAAACGCTATCGTTGGTGGTGTAGTTCCTCGTGAATACATTCCATCAGTTGAAGCTGGTCTTAAAGATGCTATGGAAAACGGTGTATTAGCTGGTTATCCATTAATCGATGTTAAAGCAAAATTATTTGATGGTTCATACCATGATGTCGATTCATCTGAAATGGCCTTCAAAATTGCTGCATCATTAGCACTTAAAGAAGCTGCTAAAAAATGTGATCCAGTTATCTTAGAACCAATGATGAAAGTAACAATCGAAATGCCTGAAGAATACATGGGTGATATCATGGGTGACGTAACAGCTCGTCGTGGACGTGTTGATGGTATGGAACCTCGTGGTAATGCACAAGTTGTTAACGCTTATGTACCACTTTCAGAAATGTTCGGTTACGCAACTTCATTACGTTCTAACACTCAAGGTCGCGGTACTTACACTATGTACTTCGATCACTATGCAGAAGTTCCAAAATCAATTGCTGATGATATCATCAAAAAAAATAAAGGTGAATAATTAAACTTGTTTTAGCTAGAATTTCTAGGTAAAATACAGCGTAAGCTTATTAATTAAGCTAACATCTTTATGAATTGATTTTTTACTGAAAATGCATTATAAATGAATTATGAATTGTAACAATCATTATGTCTCATGATGGTGAGAAACTATCATGAGAGATAATATTGAAATAACTTTTACTAGAATAGGAGAGATTTAATAATGGCAAAAGAAAAATTTGATCGCTCAAAAGAACATGCCAATATTGGTACTATCGGTCACGTTGACCATGGTAAAACTACTTTAACAGCTGCTATCGCAACTGTATTAGCTAAAAATGGTGACACTGTAGCACAATCATATGACATGATTGACAACGCTCCAGAAGAAAAAGAACGTGGTATCACAATCAATACTGCACACATCGAGTATCAAACTGACAAACGTCACTATGCTCACGTTGACTGCCCAGGACACGCTGACTATGTTAAAAACATGATTACTGGTGCTGCTCAAATGGACGGCGGTATCTTAGTAGTATCTGCTGCTGACGGTCCAATGCCACAAACTCGTGAACACATTCTTTTATCACGTAACGTTGGTGTACCAGCATTAGTAGTATTCTTAAATAAAGTTGACATGGTTGACGATGAAGAATTATTAGAATTAGTTGAAATGGAAGTACGTGACTTATTATCTGAATACGACTTCCCAGGTGACGATGTACCTGTAATCGCTGGTTCAGCATTAAAAGCTTTAGAAGGCGATGCTCAATACGAAGAAAAAATCTTAGAATTAATGCAAGCAGTTGATGACTACATTCCAACTCCAGAACGTGATTCTGACAAACCATTCATGATGCCAGTTGAGGACGTATTCTCAATCACTGGTCGTGGTACTGTTGCTACAGGCCGTGTTGAACGTGGTCAAATCAAAGTTGGTGAAGAAGTTGAAATCATTGGTATCCATGACACTTCTAAAACAACTGTTACTGGTGTAGAAATGTTCCGTAAATTATTAGACTACGCTGAAGCTGGTGACAACATCGGTGCATTATTACGTGGTGTTGCTCGTGAAGACGTACAACGTGGTCAAGTATTAGCTGCTCCAGGTTCAATCACACCTCACACAAAATTTAAAGCAGACGTATACGTTTTATCTAAAGACGAAGGTGGACGTCACACTCCATTCTTCACAAACTATCGTCCACAATTCTATTTCCGTACTACTGACGTAACTGGTGTTGTTAACTTACCAGAAGGTACTGAAATGGTTATGCCTGGCGACAACGTTGAAATGACAGTAGAATTAATCGCTCCTATCGCGATTGAAGACGGTACTCGTTTCTCAATCCGTGAAGGTGGACGTACTGTAGGATCAGGCGTTGTAACTGAAATCATCGAATAATTTTAATTATTCCTTATTTCTAAATGAGACTCCCTTAATGGGAGTCTTTTTTTATTTTGTAAATGTCATATTTACATTTTAATCTCATTTCTAGTTTTCATATTATGCTTTGTCGATCACTTTTCTAAATTAATAAAAAATGCCTATGATCAACTCAATGTAAGAGTAATCATAGACATACAGAATCTAAATAAATTTATTCAATTTTAAAATACTTGTTCAATTTCTAAAATTTTTAAAAACTCACTAGCCGCATATTTAAATGCAGACTCATCTATATCAAAGTGAGGATTATGATGTGGCGCTGTTATGCCTTTGTCTGGATTACCACATCCAGTTAAGAAAAACGCACCTGGACGTACTTTTAAATAGTGAGAGAAATCCTCACCAATCATCATTAATTCAGATTCATTAAAACGTAAATGTAAATCATTCGCTGCTTGTTTAACAACTTCATATGCATTTACATGATTATGTACAGGTAAATAACCACGAATGTATTCCAAGTCATAAGTTATGTCGTTTGCTAACGCAAGTCCTTGTAATAACTTATCCATTTTATTTTGTATATGAGTTTGAAGTTCAGTGTCAAATGTTCTCACAGTACCTTTACAAAAAGCACTATCAGGAATAACACTATCCGATGATCCCGCTTGAATCATTCCGAATGTGAGCACTGCTTCTTTTACAGGATCAATTGTTCTAGATATGATCTTTTGCGCACTTAGGATAAACTCAGCCATAATAACGATAGGATCAATGGTTTCATGTGGTTTAGCACCATGACCACCTTTACCTTTGATTGTAACTGAGAATTCATCTGGTGATGCCATAATAGCACCAGGTCTTGAATATATTGTTCCAGTACGGTAACCACTCCATAGATGTGTACCATAAATTTTGTCTACACCATTTAAGCAACCATCATCAATCATTTCTTGAGAACCACCAGGCATAATTTCCTCACCATATTGGAAGATAAAAACCACGTTTCCTTTTAATAAATGGCGATGTTCATGTACAATTTCAGCGACACCCAATAAAATAGCTGTATGTCCGTCATGACCACACGCATGCATAAAGCCATCATTTTTAGATTTATAAGGTACATCGTTAAGTTCTTGTACCGGCAAAGCATCAAAGTCAGCGCGAAATGCCACAGTAGGGCCATTTTCTTTTCCTTTAAACGTTGCTTTAATGCCATTACGGCCAATAGGTGATTCGATCTCGCAATCAAGATGACTGAGCTGATTTAGAATATAATTATGCGTCCAAGTTTCCTCGAAAGAAGGTTCAGGATATTGATGCATATATCGGCGCATCTGTATCATTCTATTTTCCTTATTACTGGCTAATTGAAACCAATCTAACACATTAACCACTTCTTCCTAATTATTATGAATTTTAGTATATCAAATTCTAATACAACTCAATAGTTTAATTATTTATTTTTTGAAAAATGAAGTAAAAAATACATGTTGTATGAACAGTTGTACATGACGTAAAGAATATGCAATATATTGAATTTACTGGAATGATAGTGCTTTCATGTTGAAGGAAAATCAGTTATGATTATGTTGATATAAAAAATACAAAGGGGATATGAATATGGTTCAATCACTACACAATTTCTTAGAAGAAAATATTCAATATTTAAAAGATAATGGATTATATAACGAAATCGATTCTATTGAAGGTGCTAATGGTCCAGAAATCACAATCAATGGGAAACAATATATTAACTTATCATCAAACAACTACTTAGGACTGGCGACAAATGAAGATTTAAAATCTGCAGCTAAACATGCTATCGATTCACACGGTGTTGGTGCTGGTGCTGTACGTTCAATCAACGGTACATTAGACCTACACGATGAATTAGAAGAGACTTTAGCTAAATTCAAAGGTACTGAAGCAGCTATCGCTTATCAATCAGGTTTCAACTGTAACATGGCAGCTATTTCAGCAGTAATGAACAAAAACGATGCGATTCTTTCAGATGAATTAAACCATGCTTCAATTATTGATGGTTGTCGTCTATCTAAAGCTAAAATCATCCGTGTTAACCACTCAGATATGGATGACTTAAGAGCTAAAGCAAAAGAAGCTGTAGAATCTGGTCAATATAATAAAGTAATGTACATTACTGATGGTGTATTCAGTATGGATGGAGACGTTGCTAAATTACCAGAAATCGTTGAAATTGCTGAAGAATTCGGTTTAATTACTTATGTTGATGATGCACATGGTTCAGGCGTTATGGGTAAAGGTGCAGGTACGGTTAAACATTTTGGCTTACAAGATAAAATTGACTTCCAAATCGGTACACTTTCTAAAGCTATCGGTGTAGTTGGCGGTTACGTAGCAGGAACTAAAGAATTAATTGATTGGTTAAAAGCTCAATCACGTCCCTTCTTATTCTCAACTTCTTTAGCACCTGGAGATACAAAAGCAATTACAGAAGCTGTGAAAAAATTAATGGCTTCTACTGAATTACACGATCAATTATGGGATAACGCTAAATATTTAAAAGATGGTTTAGAAAAACTCGGATTCAATACTGGTGAATCAGAAACACCAATTACACCAGTTATTATTGGTGATGAAAAAGAAACTCAAGAATTTAGTAAACGTCTTAAAGATGAAGGCGTATATGTAAAATCTATCGTATTCCCAACAGTACCTCGTGGTACAGGTCGTGTAAGAAACATGCCTACAGCAGCACATACAAAAGAAATGTTAGATAAAGCAATTGCTGCTTATGAAAAAGTTGGTAAAGAATTAGGCACTATTAAATAATTTAAAATAGAAGATAGAATTTTTAGTCTGGGATGATATTCATTGTCCCAGTCTTTTTATTGTTACAAAAAGCTGTTTTTGAAATTTATGCTTTGTTTTTAAGTGAGGAACAGATTAGTATTTTGGTAAAATTGTTTTATAACGAATAATTGTAAAATATGAAGTGACAAACTAAAACAATATTAGCTTATAGTGCAGAAGGAGGGATACTCGTGTTACGTTTAAGACAATTGAGTTATGCAGATAAAGATGCTTTAACGAAGTACCTCCAAGAATGGTATGTGAATGGTGAACCAATAGTGCCTTCAAACACTGACATGTCAAGGTATGAATCATTTGAGAGTATGGTAGACCGTCTAAACAGTACTGAAGTTGATGAAGACTGGGTACCGACGACAACATTATTTTGCTTCGAGGATGAGATGATTGTTGGTGCAGTCGATATTCGTCATTACTTGAATCAACGCTTAGTAAACATAGGTGGTCATGTAGGTTACGGAGTGTGTAAGTCACGTAGAGGACAAGGTATTGCTTCGTTGATGCTGCAAGAGGCTAAAGCTTTTCTAAAAGAAATAGGCGTAGATAAAGTGTTAATGACTACAAATCCCAAAAACGTTGCCTCTCAAAAAGTGATCAAACATAGTGGTGGTTATGAAATTGAATCTTACGTTAAAAAGAATGGAAATTTGGTCAGTCGGTTTGAAATTCCTAATGATTGAAGGTTAGATGAATGAAGGATTTAAAAGTAGTATATGCATTGATACAAAATGAAGAGGGAAACGTGTTATTAGTTCATAATACAGATGGTGGCGGATGGTCATTACCAGGTGGCAAAGTTGAATACGGTGAAACTTTAGTTGAAGCGCTAAAGCGTGAAGTTAGAGAAGAAACAGGATTATTCGTTGAAGTTAACGACATAGTAAGTGTTAATGAGGGTAAATCGACACAGATGAATGTTCATACACTTTTTTTCATGTTCAAAGCAGAGGTTCAGGATTATACAACAGACATACAAATGAAAGATGAAATTTCGACATTAGGTTGGTTCTCGATTCCAGAAGCTGATGAAAAGTTAATCTATTATCATCATAGTTTGAATGCGTTTATAAATAATAAGGCTACTTATTGTGATGAGGGTTTCGTGGATTGAAATGTGAAAAAGAGGATGAGCCAAATATAATATTTTAATCATTCATAGTACATTTGCAGAAGCTAACTCAACTGAAAAGACACTTAAATCAAACACATCAAAATTTTTAGTACATTTAAGAGTGAAATCTAGCTAAAGAATTTAAAAGATTAATGAATAAAGCAAATTAGAGTGGCACAACGATTTCGTCGTGCCACTCTAGGCGTCAAAAGTTTATAAATAGTTTCATAATAAGCATGAAATCTCAAGGCTACACTTCTGTGCAAGCCTTTTATTTATAGTAATAAGATAGCACCATTAACATATAAGCACAATACTAAATTAATACTTTAATCAAATTAACTTAACACAAACATGTTTTTGAAATAATTGTATTGATAATGCCATTTAACAATAACAATTTGGTGTTTTGACGGGTAAAAGATAAATAGATATTAAATATAAAGTGGAGGTATCAGACATGTTAGTTTTGAATGAACAAGACCAGCAATCATTATTAGACATGAAAGAAGTCATTGATGAAGTTGCGAATTCATTAAAGGCATTTTCAGAAGGGAAGACAGACACACCGTTAAGGTATGTCTTACCATTTAATGAAGGAAATAGATATTTAGTTATGCCAGCATTATCTGATGATCTTAAAGTGGTTGGTATTAAAACAGTTACATTTGCGCCAGATAATCCTAAAAAAGGCAAAAAGACAATTACAGGATCAGTGTTATTAAGTGATTATGAAACTGGTGAAACATTAGCTGTATTAGATGGCAGTTATTTAACTAAGATTCGTACAGGTGCTATCTCTGGGGTAGCAACTAAATACTTAGCACGTGAAGATGCTAAAACACTATGTGTTATTGGTTCTGGTGATCAAGCACAAGGACTAATTGCTGCAGTAATGGCAGTTAGAAATATCGATACAATTCACTTTTCGAGTCGTACTAAGGAAAATGCAGAACGTTTAGCTCAAGAAGTAGCTAATAATTATAATGTATCGACGAAAGTCTTTGAAGAAGCGGATGATGCGATGGAAGAGGCTGACGTTGTTGTAACTGCGACAAATTCTAATCATCCGGTATATTCACATTCATTACACCCCGGCGTTCATTTAAACGCAATAGGCTCATTTAAACCAGATATGCAGGAATTACCATCAGAGTCTATGTTAGTAGCTAATAAAATTGTTGTTGAGTCAGTAGAAGCTGCGATGGAAGAAACTGGCGATTTAAAGGTACCTCAAGAAGAAGGCATTATAACGAAAGATTCATTACATGGAGAATTAGGGGATATCGTAGCTGGTAAAGTTTCAGGACGTGAAGATGATAAGGAAGTAACGCTGTTTAAATCAGTAGGGTTAGCAATTGTAGATATCGTTGTTGCTAATTATTTCTATAAAAAAGCAGTAGCAAATAAAGAAGTATAATGCAGAAGTAGTTATAATATTGTGAGGAAATTGCGAGTGTAACTATGTAATTTTAAATAAATAGACTGCCGGGCCACTAAAAATTAAAGTATTCACTTTAAATAACTTACTATGAGTACCTACGCTTTTTAAAAATTATAAAGAAACCGTGTAAATGACATATTGTTAACTGTCATCTACACGGTTTTAAATTTGAAATTATGCTGATTTTTTACGAGTTCGGATGTAAATTAATCCTGTTCCTGCTACTACTAATATAATAGCGATACCATGTTCTAAACTACCATCTTTCAAACCTGCATTTGGTAATGATGTGATTGCGCCATGTTGTTGTGTAAACATAAGATTTGAATTTTTAGAAGCATTACTATTAGTAGTTATTAGTGTCTCATTATAAAAATTATCTTTAGGATTTATTTGAACTGGGAATTTAATGACATCTTTACAATGTTGTGAATGACTTGCATTACCAGTCAATTGGTCTCGTGTTCCTTTGTTGTTATTAGAAATACTCACTAAGTTTGAAGTAGGGTGATGTTCGATTGCATTTCCTTTTATGTTGTTAGTATGCATCTTGTCGGTAGTGCTTGTAATGACAATATTATCATTAGTGCTATTATGAGTTTGACTATTGTTAGCTGGGATTTCAATTACGTTGTCATTATCTTTTTGATGGTCTTTATTAGGGAATTCAATGACATTATCTTTATTAGAAGAATCAGCTTCATTATCGTCTTTAATATTGTCATCATTATCATTAATATGACCAGTATTGTCTTTGTCATCATTGTTTGAATCTGGTGTTTGTTGTTGACCATCATGTCCATTAGTTGAATGATTATTATCATTATCTTCTTTACTAGTGTCTGGTTGTTCATTACTTTCTGGTAGACCATTAATGATACGTACAGGTTCTTCGGTATTGTATTGATTTAAATCTGTATTCTTAATATATTGAGCGACAACTGCATCTAGAGAAATGCCCTCCTCACGTTGTCCACCAAACATATCATAGCCATCTCCTTGATTAGCTGTGAAGTCATTAGTAGTTACATAGTAAGTACGGTTAGGATCTAGATCTTCATATTCTCCATTCTCTTTATTCAGTACCTTGATTGCATTAATGCGTTGGCCAGATGCTTTATTGATATCATAATATACTCTGAGTGAGTCAGATACTTGTAAGAATCCTCCATTTGCACCTAAGACTTTCTTACCATCTTGAGTTTCAGTATCAGCACTTAAACTGTGTTCAAATGCTTTTTCAACATCTGAACCTTTCACTTGAATTTGAGAAATTAAATTACCGAATGGTAACACTGTTATGATGTCATTTTTAGTAACCTCACCTTTTTCAATTGAAGCTCGAATACCACCACCGTTAGTGATTGCGAAATCAGGTTGATGTGAGAAGTTCTTTGAGGCATATGCTTCCATAGCATCCGTAATAAGGTTACCTAAGTTTGTTTCTTGCGTGCGCGCTTGAGCACGTTCACCATTTAACGTCACTGTATTATTAGGTATAACAACTGTTGATGTTTCTTTTAAGAAGTCGTCATTTGCCTTTTTAGTTTGTGCATCAATTTGTGGGTCAGGTGTGATATCTTTGGCGTCCGCTACATTGATTAACGATGCATTGATATCAGACGCTTTTTGATTTTGAAAAGTAAAATCCACACGTCCTACATTTGCTAGTGCAGTACCAGTTTGAGCGAGTACATTATTAGTACCATAATGTTCGCCTTTATCAATCACGGTATGTGAGTGACCATCTAATACAAAGATAGGTTGTTTAAATGAACCGTCTTTCGTAAGTTGATCAATTAAATAATCACCACGCCAAGTTTTTTGCGTCGATTTATCTACGCCTAAGTGCGATAAGATAACGAAAACATCGACATTATTTTTAATCTCATTCATGGCTTGCTTAACACTAGTCAACGGATCTTTAAATTCAACACCTTCAACTGCAGTAGGTGACGTTTTAGTTTTTGTTTCAGGTGTCGTGACACCTACAATACCATAACGGACATTGTTTTTAGTTACTGTTGTTGAAGGATCAAATACACGTTTGCCATTTTTATAGATATTAGAAGAAACTATAGGGAAATTTAATTGTTTTTGCAATTTAAGTAATTGGTCATAACCAAAGTCAAATTCATGGTTTCCGACAGTCATTGCATCATAGCCAACACCATTCATAGCTTTGGCCATTTCTTCTCCCTTTGAATTGTTAGAAACAGGTAAACCTTGAAAAGCATCTCCTGAATCCACCATTAAATCCGGATTATATTTGTCTTTAAGACCTTTTACTTTAGCCATACCGATGACTCTTCCATCATCCTCTACAAATCGGCCATGAATATCATTTGTATGTAAAATTGTATGTTCATTTGTGTTGTCAGAAGTTGCTGCCATTCTTTTGTTGACAGTCACATGTTGAGATTTCGGTGCTGCTTGTTCTGATGTAGTATTGCTATTTTTAGACACTTGCTTTGAAGCAGGTGTAGATTGTTGTGATTCTGGAACATTACGCTTTTGCTGTTGTTGAGTTGGTTCTTGAGGTGTTTGTTTAACTTTAGTAGAAGTAGATTCTTTTGTAGGTTCTACTTGCGTAGACTTACTTTGCTCCGATGTCGAAGGAGAAGGTTTTACCTCCGTACCATGGAATTGCGATGTATTATTTTCATTTGAAGTGGATTCTGACGATGCTTTTTCTTGTGAAGATGTATTATCATCATTTGTAGCAGGTTCAGGTGTAGCTTTTTCTTGTGAAAAGGCAGAACCTTGAGATGAATTATTATGCTTCTCTGAAGTAGTGTTTTGTGTTGTAGACGTTTCAACACTAGGATGTGTAGTTGTTTCAGACGAAGGTGTGGCTTGTTCATTATGTGAAACGTTGCTTGACTCAAGAGATAAAGGTTTATTAGTAGATTCAATGTTGGCTGATGATGCTTCTTTTGAAGCTGTTTGTGATGCTTCTTCGGTAGCAGTTATGTTAGTAGATTGTGTTGCCTGTGATTCAGCTGCATAAGAGGTACCAGTGGTAATACCAAATACGATAAAACATAAAACTAAAAGTGGAATAAGATATCGCTTCATATTTGCCTCCTTTATTAGATGAAATTTACATTCTCATATTAGCATAAGTCGCAAAGTCTTAAGCTTACTCATTAAATTATTTACAATAATTTTAAAAACAATTAATAAATATAACGTTGTGAAGAGCAAGTATCTCTGACTTTTCAAAAATAAAGTGAATTTAAAAGAATGTACTTTGTGAGTATACAAGAAAGCGCTTTTATATTATAATAAGCATGTGAATAGGGATTATGTACACCCTAAAAGGACAATCATTCGTGGTAAACACACAAAGGGAGTTTTTTATTTATGGAAAGAATCGTTATTACAGGAGCACTTGGTCAAATTGGTACTGAGTTGGTATTAAAATGTAGAGAAATTTACGGAAATGACAATGTATTAGCTACGGATATTAGAGAGCCAGAAGAAGATTCACCAGTTAACAATGGTCCGTTTGAAGTATTAGATGTTACAAATCGTGAAGCTATGATGGCAATCGTTGAGAACTTCAAAGCAGATACGTTAATGCATATGGCTGCATTATTATCAGCGACTGCTGAGAAAAATCCTTTATTAGCATGGGATTTAAATATGGGCGGTCTAATGAACGCATTAGAAACAGCTAGGACGTATGAATTACATTTCTTCACACCAAGTTCAATTGGTGCATTTGGTGATTCAACGCCTAAGAAAGATACACCACAAAATACAATTCAACAACCTACTACAATGTATGGTGTGAACAAAGTTGCTGGTGAGTTATTATGCCAATACTATTTCACAAAATTTGGTGTCGATACGCGTAGTGTGAGATTCCCAGGACTTATCTCTCATGTTAAAGAACCAGGTGGCGGTACTACTGATTATGCTGTTGAAATTTATTTTGAAGCGGTTAGAAAAGGTCGTTACACAAGCTACATTGCTAAAGACACATACATGGATATGATGTATATGGATGATGCAATTGATGCAATTATTAAATTAATGGAAGCAGATAGCGACAAACTTGTAACACGTAATGGCTATAACTTAAGTGCTATGAGTTTTGAACCTGAACAAATTAAAGCTGAAATCCAAAAACATTATCCTGGCTTCGCATTGGATTATGAAGTAGATCCAGTACGTCAAGCAATTGCTGATAGCTGGCCAGATAATATTGATACAAGCTATTCTCGTAAAGAGTGGGGCTTTAACCCTAAATACGATTTAGCTGGTATGACTGAATTAATGTTAAAAGCAATTGAAGAAAAAGAACAAAATAAATAAAGTGTGACTGTCATACAAGTCATATAACACAGAACCTCAGACGAAATGTTTGAGGGTTTCTTTTTTTATCCAAAATTAGTTAGTAATGGTCATTAAAAATTTGCTAAAGTATGTTATTTTTAAAGAAAGGGTTTACAATTAGTATTTAGTTTGAATTTTTAGAAAATTCATTGAATCAACATTACGAGATTGCTATAATTTAATATACTTTCACTAACTAAGATTTATTTAGGAGGCTTTCATCATGTCAGAAAAAGTTAAATTTGAACAACGCGACTCGCTTAAAGAAAAACCAGAAGGTAATTTAGGATTCGGTCAATACTTTACAGATTATATGTTAAGTTTTGATTATGATGTAGATAAAGGTTGGCATGATTTAAAAATTATTCCTTACGCACCATTCGAAGTTTCACCAGCTGCACAAGGTCTTCACTATGGACAAGCGGTATTTGAAGGTTTAAAGGCATATAAACATGAAGGAGAAGTTGTATTATTTAGACCAGATCAAAACTTCAAACGTATTAATGATTCATTAGCACGTTTAGAGATGCCTAAAGTAGATGAGGAATTATTACTAGAAGGTTTAAAACAATTAGTAGACGTTGAACGTGATTGGGTACCTGAGGGAGAAGGACAATCATTATATATCCGTCCATTTGTATTTGCGACTGAAGGCATTTTAGGAGTAAGAGCATCTCATCAATACAAATTATTAATCATTTTATCTCCATCAGGCGCATATTATGGCGGAGACACATTAAAAACAACTAAAATTTACGTTGAAGATGAATATGTTCGTGCCGTACGTGGTGGTGTAGGATTCGCTAAAGTAGCAGGTAACTATGCAGCAAGTTTATTAGCACAAACAAATGCTAATAATTTAGGCTATGATCAAGTATTATGGTTAGACGGTGTAGAACAAAAATATGTTGAAGAAGTTGGTAGTATGAACATCTTCTTCGTTGAAAATGGTAAATTAGTTACACCTGCTTTAAATGGAAGTATCTTACCAGGTATTACACGTAAATCAATCATTGAATTAGCTAAAGAGTTAGGCTATGAGGTTGAAGAACGTAAAGTGTCAATCGAGGAATTATTCGAAGCTTACGACAAAGGTGAATTGACTGAAGTATTCGGTTCAGGTACAGCAGCAGTTATTTCTCCAGTCGGTACATTAAAGTATGAAGATAGAGAAATCGTTATTAACAATAACGAGCCAGGAGAAATTACTAAAAAATTATACGACATATATACTGGCATCCAAAGTGGTAAATTAGAAGATACGCATGGTTGGCGAGTCGTAGTTCCAGAATATAAATAAGGTGAGTTTAAAGAGCTGGAAATCTTGAGAAATCGAGGTTTCTAGTTTTTTATTTTAATGCGAAGGTTTAAAAATATGATTGCTGATTTATTATTAGAAATAGATAGTAGGATATCGAATGTATTAGCCTATGTTAGATAAAATACAGATGAAACATTTATTTTAAGTTAATAATTTGATTAAGTATTACTAAATAATGGCTTATATCATAATGCTGATTGTAACTATTATTTGCCTTGTCCTTATTATATATAATTTAGTAAAAGATGGTCCTATTATCAATGTGTTTTTAATGGCAGTTACACAATCGATCATTTTATTTTTAAAACGTTATTTATGGATAAATCAATCTTGGAAAGATGCACTAAAACATTCTTTTGATTTATTAACGCTAATGGTTGTGTTTGTTTATTTAATATATAAAATATATAAGAGGAATAAAAAGAATGAATAATAATTTTAGGAGGCTTTGAATGTTTTTAAAGAGAGAGAAAAAGTATAAAAAATATCAAGCAATATCTAAGAGTATATTAGGTTTTTCAGTACTTTTATTAATTTTGACTTGGTTATTGAAATTGGTGTTTGGATGGTCAATCCTACATCTATTTTTCAATATTTTTTCTTTTACTTTTATTCTAGGTTTGTGTATTGGCGCAATACCAGATATTTTAGAGAAAGACGTTAATACTATACTAGCCGATATACTCGTTATTATTTTGATGATTGTTGTGTTGTTTATTTTATGATTTTAAGTGCAAAAATATAGATTAATATAATTAAAAACGTAAACTGTTGCAATAGATTAGACTTTTACATAAAGGTGAATAACTTATATTCTACTTAGTAGAGTTGAAACATAATTCCTAGAGAAATGAGTCTGGGACATAAACCCTAGAGAAATAGCCAGTAAATGAGTTTTAACAAATTCATTTACTGGCTTCTTTATTTACAATACTCCGTATTGTTGG
>NZ_QJSN01000020.1:0-26333 GCF_003217445.1 Staphylococcus sp. AtHG25
GTTCATACATATCAATCGTTACTGTTTTGACTTTTTGTCTGAGTTTTAAAGAATAGCGATAAAAATGATCTTTAAGCGATTTTAACTTACGATCCACTACCACATCTACGATGCGGTGCGATACAGCATCTGCATAAATAAAGCTCATTTTCCTATAACATTTTTAACACTTTTAAATTCGTCCATCATTAAGTGTTCAGGTAGAGCATCAAAAGAGGACTGACCTACTGATTAATCACTCTAGACACAATCATTGATGATACTAAGCATGACTTAACGATAGATTTTTGAGAGCGGTATTCTTGTGCTTTGTCTAAAACTGCAAGTTTTGTTTTATTAGAAATAAAACAATGAGCGTCGACAATATTAGATTTAGCAGTAAAATGACTGTCACATGATTTACAATAAAATCTTTGTTTTTGAAGTTCTAAATAAGCGGGCATTTCCATAATTTTAAGTAAAGTAATCGTTGAGGTTTTCTTAACATTTTTTACTATAGAGAAATTTTCATTTTTAGTTGAACAATTTTCACAATGTGTAGGTTGATAAGTGAGGTCGGCATAGTAAAACAAGCTCATTCGTCCTTTATGATTTTTCTCAATCACTTCATCTGAAAAATTTAGATTTTTATCTTTAATTCTTAATGTATTTAATATAGACTTACACATAGGCGCATTACCTTTCTTTTTTATTTTGTGTGGTAACTAATAATTATAGAGGTAATTGCGCCATTTTTGTATTCAAACATAAAAATTGGACTGATGGTTTTTAGTCATCAGTCCAATTTATTATAGAGCCCAAATTGTTTCGTCACAACATCTTGAAAAGGTCATGGTCATTGGTTACTCGATGGGTGGAATGATTGGCACACGTTTGTTGAAATTTAATACATTGCCTATATCGCACCTTGTTTATTTAAGCAGCGCAGCTAAAATTACACAAAACACAAGTATGCTAGCACGTTTGTTCTCTACAGATAGTAAACGTGATCACTTTAAAGATGAAATTACTGCAATTAAAAATTTGCCACAATATATTTTAAAAAAGACGGTCTACGCACGAAAAGAAAACGGACTAGATATCTTATCATTCGTCGCCCCAATTAAAACAATCATTACAGACTTAATATATACAATTAAAGCTGATTATCTTCCAGATATTGAAGAAATTGAACAATTTCCTAAGTTATTATTTATCTCTGGCAAAGATGATGAAATCATTCCGTATACTGATTCACAAGCGACAATGGAGCAGTATAAACGCTATGGAGGAGAAACGAAAGAAATCGTCTATCCAGGTATCGGCCATATGGACTTTCCTTCTGTCCTTGAACAATTACCAAATGGTACGGTAGGCATTGTCGATCATATTAAAGATTGGATAGAAGACAAATAAGACATCCTTCAGACTTACTTTAAGCTATGTGTAAAAATGTCTTGCTCGTGACGTAGCGTCATGAGGTAGATTCAATGTAGGAGGTGGACACTATGTCACATTATACAGTTGGAGAGCTAGCCAATCATTTAGGAGTTACAGTTCGAACACTACAATATTATGATCGTAAAGGCTTATTGACAGCTGAACGTGCATCAGAATCAAATCGTAGATATTACAATGATGATCATATACAACAACTACAGTTGATAGTTTTGTTGAAGCAATTTGGTTGTACATTGGATGAAATTAAAACGCTACTTTACGAGGATAGCGATATGCAGACGCTTAAAGCAATGTTGCAACTGCATAAGAAAGAATTAGAGACAAGTATATATGATCAAACAAAAGCACTAAAACAATTGAACAACGTTGACCAATATATTTCAAGTCAATCAAGCGCTCCAATAAATCATTTATCTGACATAGATAAAGCGATGAAACAATCTACTACATTGAAATCGTTTAAAAGTAAAGTATGGATTAGCGCAGGTGTCATTGGCATTATTCAATATACAGGGTTAATCGCAAGTTTATTGAGAAGTTCGAGTAAACCATTTATTGCGATAGTGCCTATCTTAGTAACTTATGCCGTTGGATTAACAACATATTATTATAAAAATATTTCATATCTGTGTCCCAATTGTCAATATACGTTTAAGCCATCATTGAAACAGTTTATTTTGGCACGACATACTATGCAGACACGTAAATTAGAATGCCCTCAGTGTCACGAAATACATTACTGCATCGAAGTTTCTGAAGATAAGAAATAGAATTTTAATCATGGTTTTCCCGGTCCATCTGTGGCCGGTTTTTTTAAATTTGTAAAAAGAAAGCGTTTGCAAAAACAAAACGTATATATTAATATACTTGTATACAAGTTGTAATTAAGTCAATAGGAGTGAAAGATGTGAAAGAAGGTTATCCAGAACAATGGCTTGGTGGCATGTCTAAAGGAGAAGGTGTCGCAGCAGAAATACGATTGCAAATTGTGAGTGGGGAAATCGAAGTAGATACGCTACTTACTGAGAAGCAAGTCGCAAAACAATTTGATGTTAGTCGTTCCCCTGTTAGAGATGCATTCAAATTATTACAGACGGATCAACTTATTCAATTAGAACGCATGGGAGCCAAAGTTTTACAGTTTGGTGATCAAGAGAAGAAAGAACTCTATGATTTACGTTTAATGTTAGAATCATTTGCCTTCTCTAAGATCAAACACACTGATAGAGCACCTATAACTAAAGAGATGCGTAAGCATCTTGAAATGATGAAAGTAGCAGTTAAATTCGAAGATGCTGAAGCATTTACACAACATGACATTCAATTTCATGAAGCCATGATTATCGCATCCAACCATCAATATTTACAAACATTCTGGAATCATTTGAAACCAGTAATCGAAATACTCGTATTACTATCTATGAGACATCGCATGGAGCAAGATAAAGAAGATTTTGAACGCATTCATAGTAACCATGAGGTGTTTATTGAAGCGGTAGAACACTATGACTCTACAAAATTAAGAGAAGCCTTCCACTTAAATTTCGATGATGTTGGCGAAGACATTGAAAGTTTCTGGCTAAGATAAATAGAAGAAAGAAGGAATAATATGAAATACATGATTGGTGTTGACATAGGGACAACAAGTACGAAATCAGTATTATACGATGAAAATGGACAATTCATAATGAAACACAATATTGGTTACCCCTTACATACCCCCAATGTAGATGTTTCTGAAGAGAACCCTGACGAATTGTTTGATGCAGTACTAATGACTGTGAAATATGTTGTTAGAGAAGCAAATATAAAAAAAGAAGACATCAAATTAATTTCATTTAGCTCACAAATGCATAGTCTGATTGCACTCGATGCACAACATCATCGTTTGACTGAAAGTATTACATGGGCAGACAATCGCGCGAGTAAATACGCAGAACTAATTAATAAGGAATATTATGGCTCGGACATATATCAACGCACAGGAACACCAATTCATCCGATGTCACCACTATCTAAGATATTCTGGATGAAGCATGAACAATCAGATATTTATAAACAAACTGCCATGTTCGCAGATATAAAAACTTACATATTCTATCAACTATTTGAAAAATATGTCATCGATTACTCAATGGCGTCAGCTACTGGCATGTTCAATCTTGAAGAACTTGACTGGGATAAAGAGGCACTTGAATTGTTGGGTATCACTGAAGCACAACTACCACAACTGGTACCTACCACACACATTCTTAAAGGTATGAAGAAACGCTATGCAACTTTAATGGGCATTGATGAGAATACACCTATTATTGTAGGTGCAAGTGATGGTGTTCTTTCTAACTTAGGAGTGAATAGTTATAAAAAAGGCGAAGTCGCTGTCACAATCGGTACATCTGGAGCGATTCGAACAGTGATTAATAAACCTCGCACCGATTATAAAGGACGTATCTTCTGTTACGTACTAGACGAAGAACATTATGTTATTGGCGGACCAGTAAACAACGGTGGAGTTGTTCTGAGATGGCTAAGAGATGAACTCCTTGCAAGTGAAGTTGAAACTGCCAAACGTTTAGGCGTTGATCCATATGATGTACTGACTAAAATCGCAAGTCGGGTTAAGCCAGGTGCAGAAGGTCTCATCTTCCATCCGTACCTTGCGGGTGAACGTGCACCATTATGGAACGCCGATGCACGTGGTTCATTCTTCGGACTTACACTCTCGCATCAAAAGGAACATATGATTCGTGCTGCTTTAGAAGGTGTACTCTATAATCTTTATACAGTTTATCTTGCGCTTATAGAAGTAATGAACGAAACACCAAGCACAATCAAAGCGACAGGAGGATTTGCTAAGAGTGAAGTGTGGCGTCAAATGATGGCAGATATCTTCGACACAGACCTTATCGTGCCTGAAAGCTATGAAAGTTCTTGTTTAGGCGCTTGTGTATTAGGTTTGAAATCATTAGGGGAAATTGATGACTTCTCAATTATTGAAGAAATGGTCGGGACAACGAATGCACATCAACCTGATTCAGAAACCGTTCAAGTGTATCAACAGTTAGTATCAATCTTTATTAATTTAAGTCGCTCATTAGAAGAACGTTATGCAGAAATTGCAGATTTTCAACGTAAGCACATGGAGTAAATCAATTAATTAAAAAAGAAAACATTGGGAGGATTTACTATGTTTGGAGATATTTGGCCACTTATCAGTGTTGTTATCGGGATTTTATTACTACTATCATTAATTATATTCTTGAAATTGAATACATTTATTTCATTAATCGTCACTTCTGTCTTGACTGCTATACTACTAGGTATGCCATTAAATAAAATAATGGAAACTATAGAAGCGGGAATGGGAAGTACGCTTGGCCACATTGCATTAATCTTTGGATTAGGGGCAATGCTTGGTAAATTACTTGCAGATGGTGGCGGTGCCAATCGAATTGCCGACACATTGATTGCTAAATTTGGACCTAAACACGTGCAATGGGCAATGTTGATTGCAGCATTTATCGTGGGTATCGCACTATTCTTCGAAGTAGGTTTAGTTTTATTAATTCCGTTAGTGTTTACGATTGCTAAACGTGCAAAAGTATCACCTTTAAAATTTGGTTTACCAATGGTGACAGCTTTATCAGTAACACATGGTTTCTTACCACCACACCCTGGACCAGTCGTTATCGCTAAAGAACTAAAAGCGAATGTGGGAGAAGTATTACTATTTGGAATCATCATTGCAATTCCAGTAACGATTATTGCTGGACCTGTATTTAATAAAATTGCACAAAAAATTATCCCTTCAGCATACACTAGTGAAGGTGATATCTCAGCATTGGGTTCTCAAAAAGAATTTAAAGAATCTGAAATGCCAGGTTTTGGATTAAGTTTATTTACAGCAATATTGCCAGTGATCTTAATGTTAATTTCAACTATTGTTCAATTAATCACTGGCCACGAGGAAGCTAAAAATTTATTTGAACAAATTGTTTACTTCATAGGTACGGCTGGTACTGC
Organism: Staphylococcus sp. AtHG25; assembly: GCF_003217445.1. NCBI lineage: Bacteria > Bacillati > Bacillota > Bacilli > Caryophanales > Staphylococcaceae > Staphylococcus > Staphylococcus sp. AtHG25. Next base: position 5,464 of record NZ_QJSN01000020.1, read on the forward strand.
GATGTTAATTTCAGTTATCTTCGCTATCTTCTCAATGGGCTTGAACCGTGGCAGAAAGATGGACGACATTATGAATTCAGTTACAAATGCCATCTATCCAATTGGTATGATGATCTTAATCATTGGCGGTGGTGGCACATTCAAGCAAGTATTGATTGATGGTGGCGTGGGTGATGCAATCGCAAAAATGTTCGAAGGTTCTACAATGTCACCTATCTTACTTGCTTGGATAGTAGCAGCAGTATTACGTATCGCATTAGGTTCAGCCACAGTAGCTGCCATCTCTACAACAGGTATCGTTTTACCATTATTACAACACTCAGATGTTAACGTTGCACTCGTTGTACTTGCAATAGGAGCAGGAAGCGTTATTCTATCTCACGTAAATGATGCAGGATTCTGGATGTTTAAAGAATACTTCGGATTAACCGTCAAAGAAACATTCTTAACTTGGTCACTACTTGAGACAATCATCTCTGTATCAGGTATCATCTTTATATTATTTATTAACTTATTTGTATAAGAATCTTTTATAAAAGTACTCACTGCAAAATGGTGAGTGTTTTTTAGTTCAAGAAATAGGTTTTCTACTAACAATTTTCAACAGTTTGAAAATGAATATATTAATAAAAATTTGCATACTTAAATGGCACCACAAGTGTAGTGCCTGTACCACCCATAGTTAAATTAATAAGCTATTGCTAGGAAAGAAATCAAAAGAGTGATAAACTAACAAATGATATAAAAGACAGAATGTGCAAAGGAGTTACTTGAGTTTGAAACAGATAAAAAAAGCAATCATACCTGCTGCTGGTTTAGGGACGCGATTCTTACCAGCTACTAAAGCGATGCCTAAAGAAATGCTTCCTATTCTAGACAAACCTACAATTCAATACATAGTGGAAGAGGCTTCTCGTGCAGGAATTGAAGATATTATCATCGTAACTGGTAAACATAAACGCGCAATTGAAGATCATTTTGATAATCAAAAAGAATTAGAAATGGTTCTTAAAAAAAAAGGAAAAGATGACCTACTTGAGAAAGTACAATATTCTACGGAATTAGCAAACATCTTCTACGTTCGACAAAAAGAACAAAAAGGATTAGGACATGCGATACATACAGCTCGTCAATTTATTGGAAATGAACCATTTGCAGTCTTGTTAGGTGATGACATCGTTGAATCAGAGACACCAGCTATCAAACAATTGATGAACGTTTACGAAGAAACAGGTCATTCAGTCATTGGTGTTCAAGAAGTACCAGAGAGCGTTACTCATAGATATGGTATTATTGATCCATTAGAAAAAGAAGGCCGTCGTTACGAGGTAAAACAATTTGTTGAGAAACCGAAACAAGGTACAGCACCTTCAAATCTAGCCATCATGGGACGTTACATCTTAACACCTGAGATATTTGACTACCTTGAAACACAAAAAGAAGGCGCTGGAAATGAAATTCAGCTCACTGATGCGATTGAACGTATGAATAGTGATATTCCAGTTTATGCATACGACTTTGATGGTGATCGTTACGATGTTGGAGAAAAATTAGGCTTCGTTAAAACAACGATTGAATATGCACTTAAAGATCCAAAGATGAAAGATGAACTCATTAAGTTTATTAAAGAATTAGGATTTTAATATAATGATACAAAAGAAGACCCCATAGACACTTAAGTGATCAGCTTAAATGTTTATGGGGTTCATCTTTGATGTGAAAAACATCGCACCTATACTTCTTTAGAGACATTTCGACTTAATTAATACTTAGTTAAAGCATCAGAGAGTAAGTATTAATTAAAAATTTTGTAATAGCTTTTTTCCTAAAAATATAGTTCATAATACACCTGACATATGGTAAAGAATTATGGGTACTTCTTTGGATTACGTAATCTTGGCTGTTTGATTCATGTTGCGTTGACTGACTTGTCACGAGCATTATGAACATATATTTCAAGAAGTATAAATTCCACTCATCTCAGTTTCCGCTAAGATGAGCTTTTTGGGAAATATAATATGTAATGGTTATACTTCCCAACCTCCTCTAAAACTCTATGTATTAGATGTATATCTAATACACTTAAATTGTACAATATATTATTCAGATAGAATACCTGTCGTAATATCAAACCTTTAGCTAAAAATATCAATCTTTTTACTTCATTTAAAATTTAGTGAAAAAGAAAGAGACCCACCTTACTCTCCAGTTAAGATGCGTCTCTAACGAATTTTATCAGTTGAGAGCTTATTATCTCCCTCATACATCAGATCGATCTAATGTGAGTTAATTATACTATGGAATTGAATCTTTTTAAATAGTGGTTAGTATCAATATTTTGTCTAATAATATCAATTTATGTAATTTTAACAATATATAGGTGGTAAAATATTTATCTTTAGGGACTTTTGATTGTAACTATACGTAGTCAAGCATATTAACAAATTGAGTTATAATATTATGTAATGATGACATCTATATTCCACATACATAAATCCCTTCAATTACTTTCATTTTCAAAAAGTGAACTATTTGTGAAAAGTATCACAAAAGACTTTAAAAATTTTTAAAAGGGTGTATGATAAGAATTGTAAGGAATAAGTAATGGGAAGTGATACTGATGAGAAAAGTAATTGAAGAAGTTGTTTTTTCTGATGAAGGCAGTTACGACATTTATTTGAAAACTGGTGTTAATCAAGGAATGATCGGCGATATTAAAGATGGCTACTTGACTATCGATTCAATTCCATATATTGATGCAGAACGACTATATTACTATGGACTCGAACGTAAAACACTCGTTACAAATTAATACAAATTGAATGGCCTCCTATTAACATTCAAGAACCTTATATGCCTTCGTTGGTGAGCAGTCGAAGGCATACCATAAATATACCCCTAATCATTCTGGAATAATGTGTTGAAAGCCCGTATCTTACCATAGAGATACGGGCTTCATTGTATTATAAATCTTTGAAATTCTTCTTAACTTCATTATATTGATATTCTTGATTATATAACTTAAATTTGTAGCCTTCTTGACTAGAGAATGGCATTCTTACACGTGGAATTTGATCCAATTGTGCGATAAATTCTCTCTCTTGGCGTGTACGTTGCTTCACACTCATATTCATCCATTCTTCTTCACTATATAAATCGATGAAATGAAACGAGAAACTTGTTCTACTCTTTTCAGCACGTAACGCTTGAATACGTTCTTCAAATGTCATTGTGTATCCTCCTATCTTTCTATATGCCCAATGATTTAATTACATATATTAACTTTAATACGTTTTCATAAAGATTACAATTCATCTTAGTATTTTCATAATAATATTTCCTGGAAATTGTCTTAAAGGTTTAATGCATTTTAAATAAGGTAATGTATTTTATGAATCTAAAATAAAGGATGAAGTGAAATGACAGAATTAAACGGACGCGTAGCAATTATTACCGGTGCAAGTAGTGGTATCGGAGCAGCAACAGCAAAAGCACTTGAGAAGCAAGGTGTTAAAGTCATACTAGCAGGACGTAGTCATGATAAATTGAATACGGTAGCGAAAAATATGAATGAAGACAATATACATATTGTGCCTACAGATGTGACAAACCAAGCAGAAGTAGATGCATTAGTAGCAAAAGCCATCGATGTATTTGGACATGTGGATATCTTCGTAAATTGTGCAGGTGTAATGCGTTCATCTAAAATCACAGACTATCAAGTTGAGTCATGGGATTCAATGGTTGATACGAATATTAAAGGACTTCTATACAGTCTCAATGCGATATTACCTAAGTTTGAAGCACAGGGGTCAGGACATGTGGTAAATTTAGCATCTATATCTGCGAATGAAGTATCTAAAGAAAGTGCATTATATAGTGCTACAAAATCTGCTGTACTGATGATTTTTAATGGTTTAGAAAAAGAATTAGCAAAAACAGGGATTAAAACAACAAGCATATTACCAGGAATGGTAGATACACCGATGACAGAACGCAGTGACTTTGGTGGTCGTAAGAAACTAGATCCTGAAAATATTGCAGATGCGATTATTTACGCATTAACACAACCTGCACATGTTAATGTGAACGAAGTGACAGTACGACCAGTGTAGTAGATTATAGAGAGGCTAGGACATTAAGTACTTAGATAGTGTAAAATTATATTAAAATGGTACACTGATAATGAAGGATGATAGTGGGGATAACTAAGATTTGGAGGAGTGACAAAGATGGAGAAACGTCTTTATAACTTATTAGAATTATTAGTTAGCTATAATACGGAGAGTCCACCTGGACGTAATACAGACCCTTTGCAAGATGAGATTGAAGAATTACTAAAAGCACTTGGATTTAGTATTCAACGAGAACAACTTTATAAGGATGATAGTGTCATTGTCGCGACTTTGAAGGGGAGTGACCCTTCCGCACCTAAACTTATATTAAATGGCCATGTAGATGTGGCATCAGTAGATGATGATTCAAACTGGACGTATCCGCCATTTGAATTAACCCAAGTGGATGACTGGCTTTATGGTCGTGGGGTAAGTGATATGAAAGGTGGTATGGCGTCATTATTTTATGTTCTTGAAAAGTTACATCAAGAAGGACGGCAACCGAAAGGCGATATTATTGTGCAATCGGTTGTAGGAGAAGAAGTAGGTGAAGCAGGTACGAAACTTGCTTGTGAAATTGGACCTAAAGCTGATCTAGCACTTGTGTTAGATACCAGTGAGAATATGGCGCTTGGTCAAGGTGGTGTGATTACCGGCTGGATTACGGTGAAAAGTAAGAATACCATTCATGACGGTGCACGTAGTCAAACCATCCATGCTGGTGGTGGGCTATTTGGTGCGAGTGCCATTGAAAAAATGACAAAAATTATTCACGCACTAAACGAATTAGAACAGCACTGGGCTGTAATGAAACATAGTCCAGGTATGCCTCCAGGTGCAAATACCATTAACCCGGCAGTGATTGAAGGTGGACGTCATCCGGCATTTATTGCAGATGAATGTCGTTTATGGATAACGGTTCATTATTTGCCAAACGAGCGATATGAAGATGTAGTTGCAGAAATAGAAGATTACTTGAATCGGGTGGCTGAGGCTGATATTTGGCTTCGGGAGAATCCAATGAGGTTTGAATGGGGCGGTGAATCAATGATTGAAGACAAAGGTGAAATCTTCCCTAGCTTCACCATTCCTACTGAACATCCTGGATTTAAACAATTACAGTCAGCGCATCAAACTGTTCATGGAACGGATTTAAAGCATGGTATGAGTACGACTGTAACTGATGGTGGTTGGACAGCACACTTTGGTATACCAACTATTTTATATGGGCCTGGTAGTTTAGAAGAAGCACATAGCGTCGATGAGAAGATAGAAACATCAGAACTACAAACCTATAGTGATGTTCTCTACCAATTCTTAAATCATTGGTACGATCACCCTGAGAAATAAAATTGTTTACAAAAATAAAGGCAATGGTCATGTGCGACCATTGCCTATTTTATATGTTATTTCTTTAGTGAACGACGGATACGATTCATCCAATTGGCACGACGTTTAGATACAACTGGCATACCTGATGGTTGAGCAGAACGTTTTTTAAGTTCTTGTCCATATTTAATTGCTTCTTGCATTAAATAGACTTGTGAATTTAATGGTGATAAGTTATTTTCCACATAGTGATAATGACCATGTTCATCTTGGTAGCGTCCTTTTTGATTATCAGATAATTGTAAATCCATGAAGTCGAATAGGCGTTTTCCAATTTCTTTATCTTCAACTGGGAATAAGATTTCTACACGTTTAATCATGTTACGTGTCATTACATCAGCTGATGATAAATAGATGCGTTCATTTCCATTGTTATGGAAGTAATAAATACGAGAGTGCTCTAGTAAACGACCAACGATACTTACCACTTCAATATTCTCACTTATGCCAGGAATACCTGGTTTTAAGCAACAGATACCACGAATAATGAGTTGAATCTTCACACCGGCTTGTGATGCTTCGAATAACTTTTCAATGATGGCTTTATCCGTAAGTGAGTTCATCTTCATCATAATCTTACCATTGCCATGTTGAAGGTGACTGCTAATCTCTTTATCAATGCGATCGATAAAGACATCACGAATATCAAATGGTGCTACGATTAATTTATTGTATTCTGGTTTTACTGAGTACCCACTTAAATAATTGAAGAAGTTAATGGCATCTTCTGCAATTTGTTCATTTGTTGTGATAATACCCATATCTGTATAGAGTTTCGCAGTCTTGTCATTATAGTTACCTGTTCCTAAGTGAACGAATGATGTTAATTCGCCAGCGATACGTTTAACGACTAAAGCGATTTTACTGTGTGTCTTAAGATGTGTCATACCATATATAACGTGACAACCTGCATCTTCTAACATGCGTGCCCAGTGTACGTTGTTTTCTTCATCGAAACGTGCTTTCAATTCTACAAGTACGGTTACTTGTTTACCTTTTTCAGCAGCTTCTTTTAAACTCTTAATAATAGGTGAGTCTTTACTAACGCGATACAATGTCTGTTTAATCGCTATTGTATTTGGATCGTCCGCAGCTTCGCGAATAAAGTCAACAATCGGTTCGAAAGATTCGTATGGGTGATGGAAGAAGATATCACGTTTTAATGCAAGTTCATATAAATTATTATTGCCTAAAGAACGTGGAATCTGTGGTGAATATTTTTCATAAGTTAAATAGTTTAATTTATGAGATAGATGATCGACTAAGCCGAAAATAAATGTTAAGTCTAATGGTCCATTTAAGAAATAAACATCTTGCTTGTCAACTTCTAATGTTTCGATAAGCCAGTCTAAATCATCTGGATTTGCAGTACGACCATCAACTTCCAGACGTACAGCTGAACCACTCTTACGTTCTTTAAGGAAACGTTCGATTTCGATAAGTAAGTCTTCAGCGCCATCCTCATGTATCGTCAAATCGGCATTTCTTGTGATTCTGAATGTGAAGGTATTTAATACTTCATAACCAGTAAATAAATAATTGATAAAATATGTGATAACATCTTCAACCATAACCACATATTGTTTAGGACCTTCATTATAAGTTAAGAATCTTGGAATGAGTGACGGGATTTGAACAATTGCTGAATTAATCGCATCTTCAGTATCAATGTCTACGAAGATGTTTAAACTTTTATTATTAAGTTTAGGGAAAGGATGATACGCATCAATGCCAAGTGGTGTTAAAGTTGGCAGAATCGTTAGTTTAAAATCTCTTTCTAATTTGTTTAATAAAGGTTCAGATAATTCATGTGGTTCACACATCACTATTTCATAATCTTGAAGTTCTGTCATTAATTCGTTATAACGTTCATATTGTGTATCAACATATTTTTTAGCTTTTTCTTGGATGGCATCAACTTGTTCTTGTGGTGTCATTTGTGCTTTGTTTTCTGGTTTGTCGTAGCCCATCTTAACTTGGTCTTTTAAACCTGCAACGCGAACCATGAAGAATTCATCTAAGTTAGAACTAAAAATAGATATAAAGTTTAATTTCTCTAGTAGCGGATTATTTTTGTCATATGCTTCTTGAAGTACGCGATAGTTGAAATCAAGCCAACTTAGTTCGCGGTTGTTGTAGTATTGCGGTAAGCTAATATCATTTTCTCCCAATTGAGTTTGCATTCCAAATACACCTCGTCATTTCCTCAAATATGCGTTATTCTTTACAATTAGTAAGTAAAAGGCATAACATCCTAAGTTTAAGATAGCATACTTGTTTTAAGATTTTGTAAAGATAATGGAAACATTTCCTTTAAGTATCTTTTCAATATGTTTTTTCTGTCTGTTTGCTTGATATTCTTCTGCAATAGGCTCGCCTTCAGTATAAAAAACAGTTAATTGATAGTCCTCGTTGCCTTTTTTCATTTTCTTCAATTCAACATCGACTACGAAGCTTGTTTGAGAAATATTTAAAGCGTTGATAAATTTAATGATGCCACCGAGTGCTTGAACCGTATCTACTTCTTTATTGCTAAACCAATCTGTTTCTTTGCAATAGAATTTCAATAGTGATTTATTTTTGAAACTGGCGAGTAGCGCTAATTTAACACGGTCTTTATGTGTATAACCGTTAATCATAGAGTTAGCAATGATGTAGTACGTGTGTGGAGAACTTGAATCTGAATCGATAAAGCTACCTAGGTAGTAAATATAAGCGCCTTCTTCAAATAGACGTTGATCGTTATCACTGATGTCTAAATCAGCGATATCAATTAATTGTGATAATAAGGATTTAGCTAATTTAAGACGTGCTTGTGAACTAACATCTTCAATCTTATATTCACGTGCTAAGAAATGAATTGATTCTTTACGTACATTATTTTTATCGAAGACATCAGGGTAGCGTTCACGTACTTGCTTCATGACATACCCCTCGCGTAAACCATTTCTAGAGAATGTGAATTGTTTAGCGTCTACAATTTTATACAACGTTTTAAACACTGATACAGCTGGTAAGATGATATCTACACGGTCACGACTTAGGCCGTCAAGGTTGGTTAAATCATCGCGATCACTTTTACGAATGATATCAAAGACTTCATCAATATCTTTATTCGTCATTGTATAATTGTGTACACCGCCAATAGGGTATGAATGTTCGGCTTGATGGATACGAGCTACATTTCGTGCGGAACCACCGACACCTACAAGTGCAACCTCTTGATCTTTCAACCACTCTAAAGATTCAAATTGTTGAGATAGGAATTTCTCCATATCTTTAATGGCGCCTTTGTCGTTATGATCTTTGTCGTTGAAGAACTTTCGTTTAAGCGTTACGACACCGAAAGGGAAACTATGTGATTCAAATAACTCTTTATCTTTAAATAACGTTACTTCAGTTGAACCGCCACCGATGTCGACGGATACTCCGTTTTTAATTTCAGTAGTGTGAGTAATTGCGTAGTAACCATAGTAAGCTTCGTCTTCTTCGGGTACGATTTTAATATCAATACCAACTTCATTTTTAACTTCTTTGACAATTTCATCATTGTTTTTAGATTGACGGATTGCGGCAGTAGCAATCGGATGTAATTCAGTTACATTGAATTTATCAGACACAGATTTAAAGCTGTGTAATGCATTAATGAGTACTTTTATGCCTTCTTTACTCATTTTATTATCTTTAGTGAGATATTGGCTTAGTCGTGCAGGCGTCTTAATGTTGAGCAATTCATTAATTCCTGATTCTTTAGTAAAGTTAAAAATAACTAATCTGATAGTATTTGATCCAATATCTACTAAACCTATTCGTTCTTCCATCGTGTCCTCCTAAATGACTAGAATAATGTTGATTAAAATACACTTCTATACCTTTATTTTACCGTAATATAACACTTTGAAAAAGGGAGACTGCGATAAATATTTAGTAATTAGTAAAAATTTTGTAAGGGATTACATAAAAATAAACCTCCTCGGAGATAGAGGAGGTTTGTGCACATCTACATGGCTAAAATTTTATGTTTAATTATTATATTATTTCGGAATTTTAACAGGTCCACCTGGTCCTAATGGAATGCCTAGTAAGTACCAAGCGATAACGAATAATGTCCATACGACACCTAACGCAAAGGTGTATGGCATTAAACTTGAAAGTAGGGAACCTAGTTTCATATTTTTATCATACTTTTGCGCGTAAGATAGAATAAGTGGCATATAAGGCATCATCGGTGTGATTGGGTTTGTAATTGAATCACCTACACGATAAATCATTTGAGTAAATGCAGGATGATAACCTAGTAAAATCATCATCGGTACGAAGATTGGAGCCAGAATACCCCACTTAGCCGATGCACTACCTATAATTAAGTTAATAAAACTACTAAGAATAATGATGCCTATAATAAGCACGATACCATTTTGATGTTGAAGTAATTTGGCGCCATAGACTGATACAATAATACCAAGATTGCTCCATTGCAAGAATGCTAATAATTGAGCTGCAAAGAATACGATTAATATGAAAGATCCCATTGAACCAAGAGAGTCACTAATCATACTACCTAAATCTTTCGAGTTCTTGATTTGTTTACTCAAAATGCCATAGACCATCCCAGGAATTAAGAAAATAACAAGAATTACTAAACCAACACCATTAATTAAGGGTGAATCGTCTATGAGACTGCCTGTTTTAGCATTTCTTAACCAACTTCCTTCTGGAATACAACAAATGATTAGGGCAACAATCAGTAAAAGAAATGACATGTTCGCCCAGAATAATGCTTTATTTTCAGTTGGTGTAATATGAGATGATGTTTCCTCGTCTTCATCATAATTTGCTTGACTCGCATCATATTCGCCTAAACGTGGTATAACAACCTTTGTTGTAGTGAAATAGATAACAGGAATTACTAAGATGACACTTGCGGCAATAAAGTACCAGTTCATAGCCACATTAATCTTGACGCTATCTGAAACAATCTTCGTCGCTGGTTCAGTAAATGCATAGACTAATGCATCTTGCATACCAATTAAAAAGTTTGCACCAAAACCACCTAATGAAGAAGCATAGGCCATTGCAAGACCGGCGATTGGGTGATAGCCAATCTTAATAAAGATCATTGCTGCTAGTGGGGGTAAAATGACTGTTGCTGCATCCCCAGCTAGACTTCCTAATATCCCAATTAAAATGATTGTAGGTACAATGATTCGCTTTGAAGCTCGGTTAATAACTGAAATCATTAACTTATCAAAATATCCTGATTTCTCAGCAGCACCGACACCAATCATCACTGCTAATACAAGTCCTAGCGCAGGAAATTCAGAGAAGTTCTTAACGGCATCATTCATAATCATAGCGATACCTTCAGTACTAAGAATACTCTTTATATGTATGGTTTCTCCATTTCCTGGATGTTTCACTGACACATCAAAAAGAGACACAATCCAAGTGATAACGGCTAAGCCAACACACATTAAGAAGAAAAGCATTGCAGGGTCTGGTAATTTATTACCAGCTTTTTCAACACCATTTAGAAATTTGTTAACTAAAGATGTTCTTTCTTTTGTATTAGTGGTCATAAAATGGCCCCCTTTGTTAGTTAACTCAAAGTATAACAAACTGATTTTTAAAATATAGCAATTTTCAGAAATTTAAATATAAGAATTGGTTATTAATGTGATAAGTACAATAATAATTACTTATCAAATAAGATTGAAATTAAATTGTGTGATGAAGCGCTATCATTATGAGAATAAGGTTTGAGGGTGTTTGAAGTGTGGAAATATAAACATTGTATAGATGAGTTGAATTTCATTAAAGAAATTTGAAAATAGGAGTGAAAGCCGTTATGAAACGTTTAGAAAATAAAATTGCAGTCATCACTGGTGCAAGTACAGGTATCGGCCAAGCATCAGCAAAAGCCTTGGCTAATGAAGGTGCACATGTACTCGCACTTGATATTTCGGATGAATTAGAAAAAACGGTTGAAGAAATAAATCGTAATGGAGGTAAAGCTACTGCGTATAAAGTAGATATCTCAGATGATAAACAAGTTCAAGACTTTGCGGATAAAGCTAGAGATGAGTATGGGCGTGTAGATGTTATCTTTAATAATGCGGGTGTAGATAATGGCGCAGGCCGAATCCACGAGTATCCTGTTGAAGTATTCGATAAAATTATGGCAGTGGATATGAGAGGTACGTTCTTAGTAACCAAATTCTTATTACCGTTAATGATGGAACAAGGCGGTTCTATTATTAATACGGCATCATTCTCAGGACAAGCTGCCGACTTATATCGTTCTGGATATAACGCTGCCAAAGGTGCAGTCATTAACTTTACGAAATCTATTGCTATTGAATATGGTCGTGAGAATATTCGTGCGAATGCTATTGCACCAGGAACAATTGAAACACCATTAGTAGACAATTTAGCTGGTACTTCAGAAGATGAAGCGGGTAAAACGTTCCGCAATAATCAAAAATGGGTCACTCCATTAGGTCGACTAGGTAAACCTGAAGAAGTAGGTAAACTTGTTGCATTTCTAGCATCTGACGATAGTTCATTTATTACTGGTGAAACGGTTCGAATTGATGGTGGTGTTATGGCTTATACTTGGCCTGGAGAAATGTTAAGTGATGATAGTTGGAAGAATTCAGTAGAATAGCAATTAATTGTAATATTTAAAATTAAAATGAAGATTAATATTATAACCCCAGTCTATGGCAGTAGACTGGGGTTTAGTGACGTCAAATGACGTTAATCTTCATTATATTAAGCACACCACACACTAGTGTGAAAATGCGTTATTTAGATGATATGAATTAAACTATCAACTTCATAATATTTTAACTAGTAACTTACCATTTTATTCTCTCATAAGCGTCATCGTTTAGTGAACGAACGATTTCAGTTACAAGGCGCACTGAATTTTCATAATCATCTGTGTGGAGTACTGACACATTTGAATGCATATAACGTAAGGCAACGCCAATAGAAATTGTAGGTATACCTTCATTTGCAACATGGATACTTCCTGCATCTGTACCACCGCCAGCTGTTGTATCCCATTGCACAGTAATATAATGTCTTCTTGCAACTTCTTTAATATGTTGACGTAAGCCTTGATGTGCAACATTAGATGCATCCATTAAGATTACTACAGGCCCATTTCCTAAAGTCGTCTCACTTCCAAGGTTGTTCATTCCTGGTGTATCGTATGCGACTGCAACATCCACTGCAATAGCGAGGTCAGGTTTGATTTTATTAGCAGCAACTTTAGCACCACGCAAGCCAACTTCTTCTTGCACAGTTGCCCCTGCATATAAATCTACACCGATTTGTTCATCTTTAAGTCTTTTTAATACATCGATCGCAAGTGCACAACCGTAGCGATTATCGAATGCCTTTGCAGTTAAATATTTGCCATTCGCTAATTCTTCAAATTCACTATAAGGTGTAATCATATTGCCAACTTCGATACCGTGATTCTCAGCATCTTCTTTACTTCGAACACCGATATCAATGTACATATCTTTAATTTGGACAGGCTTCTTACGTTCCTCTGGGTCAAGTACGTGTGGTGGTTTTGAACCGACAAGACCACGAATTTCAGTGCCGTCATCCGTTGTGATAGTTACTTTTTGAGATAACATAACTTGGTTCCACCAACTGCCAATAGGTTGGAATTTAATAAATCCATTATTATCGATTTTAGTCACGATAAAGCCAATTTCATCTAAGTGGCCAGCTACCATAAGTGATTTTGTTCCATTGTCACTTGCTTTTTTACCAAATATGCCACCCAAACCATCTTCTATAATTTCATCACTTACAGGCCCTAAATATTCTTTCATCTTTGACTTTACATTGCGTTCATAACCAGCAATGCCATTCACATCAGTCAATGATTTTAATAATTCAATTGATTCTTTCATATACACACACTTCCTAACGTCATTATTTACTAACATTGTAGCATGTAGATTTTTGTTTTTCTGAAAAAATTGTTTCTAATCAAAATTATCTGGTAATGATATACATAATAAGATAAAGTAAATGCTATAATTTAATTGAAAAATGACACAGTGGGAAGTAGATGAGTATGATGAAAAAGTTCTTTGTATTGACGATATTAATGGTGTTAAGTGTAAGTATATTAGGCGCGTGTAGTAAGGAACGCTCTAAGACATATGAAGGGGACATGGAAGGGAAGCATGTATTAACGACATTGTCTTATAAAAAGAATAAAGTAGTAAAACAATCAACTGTAACAACATTGAAGTATAATGATTTCGGTATGTCCAGGAAAGAAGCTAAGAAGACGTTCCAAGATCATCATCAATTGAAAGACCTTAAAGGTGTATCTTATAGCTTAGAAAATAATCATGAAAAATGGGTTGAAACAATCGATATAAACTATAAAAAAGCAGATATTAAAGAAGTCGAGAAGTATTTCTCTTTAATGTCAACATCTAAAAATGATAAGAAGGTCAATATGGAAGGGACCGTTAGAGAATTAAAAAAATTAGGCTTTAAACAAAAAAGTAATATGACAGATGAATAATGAACTAGAAAAGCTGTAACGGAGCCGGGGACATAAATTAATGTCTCAAGATCCGTTACAGCTTATTTTTATATCATTTAAATAATACTAAGTGCATCATTTAAGTCGTTAATAATATCTTCAGCGTTTTCAGTACCTATAGATAGACGAACCATTTCTGGAAGTACACCTGATTGACGTTGTTCCACTTCAGTCAATTGTTGATGCGTTGTACTTGCAGGATGGATGACGAGTGATTTGGAGTCTCCTACATTTGCGAGTAATGAGAATAGTTGCAATTTATCGACGAAGCGAGCGATGTCATCAACTGATCCGTCTACGCCAAATGTCAGAATTGCACCTTGACCTTTTGGTAGATATTTTTTAGCTAAGTTATGATATTTGTTGTTTTCAAGACCAGGATAATTTACCCAAGTGACTTTAGGGTGTTGAGCTAAAAATTGAGCAACTTTTAAGGCATTTTCAGAGTGACGTTCCATACGTAGATGTAATGTTTCTAAACCAATTAAAAATTCATGAACATTATAAGGCGACACAGCTGAACCTAAATCACGTAATAATTGAACACGTGCTTTAGTGATGTATGCAGTTTCACCGACATTATTCGTATATGAAATGCCGTGATAACTTGGATCAGGTTCGACTAATCCAGGGAACTTACCGTTATCCCAATTAAACTTACCGCTATCTACTATAATGCCGCCTATTGATGTACCATGGCCCCCTATAAATTTAGTAGCTGAATGGATAACAATATCAGCACCATGTTCAAATGGACGACATAAATAAGGAGAAGCAAATGTATTATCAATGACAAGTGGTAAACCATTATCGTGTGCAATTTGTGCTACCGCTTCAATATCTAATACATCTATAGCTGGATTACCGATTGTTTCAGCATAAATCGCTCTTGTTTTATCATTAATTGCTGCTTTAAAGTTGTTAGGATCACTAGGGTCAACAAAGTGAACTTTAATACCTAGTTTTGCAAAGGTGATGTTTAATAAGTTATAAGAACCGCCATATAGGTTAGACGATGCTACAATCTCTGAACCAGTTTCCACAATATTAAGTAATGCCAATGTGATAGCAGCTTGACCTGAAGAGGTAGCTAATGCACCAACACCACCTTCTAATTGTGTGATACGAGCTTCAAAGACATTCTGAGTTGGGTTCATAATTCGTGTGTAAATATTACCTGGTTTAGCCAGAGAGAATAGGTCTTGCGCATGTTGCGTATCATCAAAGACATAACTTGATGTTTGGTAAATAGGCACAGCACGTGATTTTGAGAATTCATCGATAACTTGTCCAGCATGAATCGTTTGTGTTTCAAATTTCCAATTTGGATGATTGTCTGTCATAAATATGACCTCCAATTAATAGAATATTCTGATTATTTATTTTTAATTATTATACAGCACTTTAAAATGAAATCAAACTGAATTAGTAAGAATTAAAAGGTAGGGGATAGAATTTCCGAGAGGATATTTAACTGGTGCTCGCTTAACTCAAGAAATTACAAAAAAGAGAAGGTACTTGATATGAGTACCTTCTCTTACTAGTCAGCTATTACGAGTTTGTGATATAGCTTCAAAGTATTATTTTTATCCAACCTTAACTCTCTTTGCCATCGAGTTAACTTATTAATTTCAATTTATAGTCAATGATATTTTCTATTGAACCATCAATGCGTTTGATTACAATATGGTCAGTTGTAATTTCATTTGGACTTTTGACACCAGCTGCGGCCGCAATGTTAAATAGTCCCTCATGTAAACTTGTAATATAGTTCGTTACTCGATATTGCTTTTCATCGACAATTAATGCTTTTTCCTTCTTAGGATCAGTCGTCGCAACACCCACAGGACATGTATTTAAGTGACACTGTTGACTCATAATACAACCTACACTAATCATCATGCCACGAGCAATATTAACTAAATCTGCACCTAATCCTAAAGCAATTGCTACTTTATCTGGAGTAATTAATTTACCTGAGGCAAAGATTTTCATTTTATCTCTAATTTGATGTTGCTCTAACATACCAGTTACGATAGGTAGTGCTGTAAATAATGATAGACCGACACCATCTTGTAACTCTTGGAATGTCGCTCCTGTACCACCTTCACCGCCATCAATTGTGATGAAATCAGGATAAATATTCATATCAATCATTGATTGAACTAATGCTTCAATTTCTTCAACTTTACTCACTACAATTTTAAAGCCGACTGGTTTTTGACCTAGTTGACGTAATTTATCTACAAATTGTAATAAGTCTTCAGGTGAATCTATAAAATCAAAGCGGTTAGGTGAGTTCACGGTTTTATAAGGTTCAATGTTTCTGATTTTGGCAATTTCTTCTGTAACTTTATTGCCCTCCATATGATCACCGCGAGTTTTGGCACCTTGTGCGAGCTTAATTTCAAATGCTTTGACCTCTTTATGATTTGCCGTCTTCAGAAATTGATCGTCGCTAAAGTTACCATCTTTATCACGAACACCAAAGAGACCAGGTCCGATTTGGAAGATAATGTCGCCTCCACCTTTAAGGTGATATTCTGACAATCCACCTTCACCTGTATTCATCCATGTGCCTGCACGGGCTAACCCTTGTGATAATGCAGTGATTGCACGACCACCAAGTGCACCGTAGCTCATTCCTGATTGACCAACGAGTCGTTTGATTTTAAAAGGATGTTCTAAATTGTTTCCGAGAATAATAGCATTATTGTCTGTTAAGTAGTACGGATCAATAGCTGTTTGATATCGATGTTCATCACGTTGAAATATGCGTTCATTGTCCACTTTATAGACAAATGTTGAAATCATAGTTTGATTATTAATTTGTAATTCATTACGTTGTAAAGGAAACATTGTATTTCGTATGTAAAAACCATCCTTATACTCTCGTTGTGTTCCAAAACTAGGCATTCGAGAGTTGTATTTACCTGCTAGCACAATATTTGTGTACTGATTTCTTGAAAATGGTTTCCCCTCTGTATCATTTGCAAATAAGTATTGACGTAATTCTGGTCCAATCTTTTCTGCAAAGTAACGTACACGTCCTAGAACAGGATAATTACGTAAGACACTGTGTTGATTCTGCCCTTTATCTTTAAATAGCAACACAAGTACTAAGCCGATTATTGAAAGAATCACAATAAATATCATGATGTTAACAATAAACTGCATAACTGTAAGTATAGAAATCAATTTTATTTCTCCCCCTTTGAACTTTCTACAATTTAAATCATACATCAATGTAAATCTTTTACAATTCAAAATAGGAAGAAATTTTCAATTTCTTAATATTAATAATCTGATAGAATAACAAATGATATATGACATACATGTATTTCGATGATAAAGTATGATGTACAAGATGTAAGAGGTGACCTATGGATAAAGAGGAAAAGTCATTGACACAAGAGGGTTTAAGAAATCAATGGGGAAGTTCTGAAGTAGTAAAAAAAGATTTCTTATTAATACCCATTTACATCGCTTTTCAAATTTTAATGCCAATTATTATTGTATTCGGTGTTCTAGGTGTTCATGCGATGATAACGCAAGATCCACCACCACTATATTTATATAATTTGATGTTGAGCGTCAGTTTCGTTATAGCGCAATTTATTGTTATCGTGTCATTTTTTGCATTACATAAACTTTATATTGCTGATGTGGCATTTAGACAATTTCGCATTGTTAAACGTAATTACTTACCATTAATAGTTACTGTGAGTATCAGTGCATTATTGCTATATTATACTTTTAATTATGTAGCGCAGAAACTACCTAAACCTTTAAGTTATGATGTAACTCAAGCGCAACTTCGTCTTGAAGGTCTATTCAATCATCCAATTGCAATTGTGTTTTCTTTTATTACAGTGGTTGTATTACAACCTTTAATTCAAGAATTAATTTATCGACATTTAATCATTCATGAACTCGAAAAAAAGCTGAATTTGATGGTAGTTATTGTATTGAGTATAGTGATAGAAGTGAGTGTACAGGTATATGACTTGATATCCATCATGGAAGTGATACCGTATTTAATATTATCAATTGGCTCTATCATTATTTACATAAGAAGTGGAAAGAATTTAGCAGCATCATATCTTTATCATAGCTCTGTACATTTGGTGATATTTATTACTACAATGGTAGAGAAGTTCTTTTAATTTTTGATAATAGTTGAAATTTACATATTCAAAAAGAATAGATAGGGAGAGACTTATGACAAATGAATATGAACATTCGCAAGAAACATCTAAGCATTCACAACTAAACAATGAATTTGCATCAAAACGAATTGTTAAACGTGATTTCTGGCTTATACCAGGCTACTTAATTATTAATATTGTTTTGCCGTTGATATTAACAATAGTTGTAATGATTACGATTGTAGCTATTACGGGTCAGACCTCACAAGATCCTTTTATAAAACAATTAATGGGGATTAATCAAATTTTTGTCTTATTAGGACAGTGTCTGTTATTACTATTATTTTATTTAATGCATCGCAAATCACTTATTCCATTATCAATTCAACGCTTTAAAGATTTGAAAAAACATATCATACTGATTATTGTTGTTCTCATTGCGATGTATTTAGCACAATTTTTATACGGAAACTTAATAGAATTGCTACCTGAAAAATATCAGTTTAATAATACTGAAAATAATAAACAAATTGAGGAACTCTTTAAGACGAGATGGATTTGGCCAATATTATTTTTAGATATAGTAATCGTTACGCCAATCGTTGAAGAATTACTCTTTAGACATCTCATTATTCATGAACTCGGTAAGAAATTAACATATGGTGCAATGTACGTTGTATCAGTATTATTCTTTGCTGGATTACACGTACTAAGCGCATCATCTCCATTTGAAGTTGGGCCATATTTAATTATGGCAATTGGATTTGTAGTTGCGTATCACTATAGTGGCCGTAACTTAGCAATCACCATTACGTTGCATATGATAAATAACTTAATTTCATATCTCTCTATTATTATTTCGATTATTTGGTAATCGATTTACTCGGATTGAAGTGAGATACAGTGAATCAATAAATGTTAACTTGAATTCGCTTATCTTACTTCTTTTTTTGTTATTATAGATATAAATGATGCTAGAACAGGTTAAACAAAAAAGTATTTTAATTTATTTTTCAATAAAAGTAATAGTTAAGAGGAGGTTAGTAACAGATGTTATTAAACATCAAAAATTTATCATATAAAGCGGATAGACGTATGATACTCAAAAATATCAACTTTCAATTAAATGAAGGTGAGGCAGTAGCGATCATTGGTCCATCTGGTAGTGGGAAGAGTACATTTTTAAAGCAGATTAATAATCTAATTAGCCCGACAGATGGGGAACTTTATTTCAAAGATAAGCCATTCAATAACTATCCTCCTGAAGAATTGCGTATGAAGATAAGTTATCTCATGCAACAGAGTCAACTTTTTGGTGAGACGATTGGGGATAACATGTCATTTCCAGCGTTAGCTCGTGAAGCGCACTTTGATAAGGAAAAGGCACTCGATTTATTGAAGAAAGTGAACTTAGGTCAGTATGATTTAAACTCTAAGATTGAACATCTATCCGGAGGTGAACGTCAAAGGATTACGATTGCACGTCAACTTATGTATCGTCCGGATATATTATTGCTAGATGAATCTACAAGTGCACTCGACACGCAAAATAAGCACATTATTGAACAAATGATTTTTGACATGGTTAAAGAAGGTGTCGCAGTCTTATGGATTACGCATAGTGATGACCAGAGTATGAGACATTTTCATAGAAGAATAACAATTAGTGATGGTGAGATAACGAAAGAGGAGGCGTTAAATCAGAATGAGTAATACAGCCCTTTGTTTAACTGCATTATTATTATTAATTCCAATCTTTATTTCGTATAAAGAAGGGTTACATATTATTAAAGATTTAGTAGTAGCTTCCGTACGTGCAGTTGTACAGTTAATCATCTTAGGTTTTATATTGCACTATATTTTCAAAATAGATCAAGCATGGATATTAATGTTAGCAGTGTTAATTATTATTATAAATGCATCGTGGAACACAATTAACCGTGCTTCTCCTGTTATGCATCATGTCTTTTGGATTTCATTTATCGCTATATTTATTGGAACTGCTTTACCACTAACTGCTACTGTATTAGCTGGAGCAATTGATTTCAAAGCAAATGAAGTTATCCCGATAGGTGGTATGTTAGCGAATAATGGCCTTATCGCGATTAATTTGGCTTACCAGAATTTAGATCGAGCATTTGTTAAAGATATTACCGATATTGAATCTAAGCTTACATTAGCCGCAACACCTAAATTGGCTTCTAAAGCATCAATTAGAGAGAGTATACGACTTGCTATCGTACCTACGATAGACTCGGTAAAAACATATGGCCTAGTTTCTATTCCAGGGATGATGACAGGATTGATTATTGGTGGCGTACCTCCACTACAAGCGATTAAATTCCAATTACTTGTCGTATTTATCCATACCACAGCCACGATAATGTCAGCTTTAATTGCGACATATTTAAGCTATAATCAATTCTTTAACGTACGTCATCAATTAGTGGCGCGTAATAGTGCACTCAATGCACCCGATGAAGAAGCGAAAGATAATTAAATTAAAAAGTCAGCTTTCACTTGATTCTCCAAATGAGGCTCTATAATAAATTGGACTGATGACTAAAAATCATCAGTCCAATTTTTATGTTTGAATACAAAAATGGCACAATTACCTCTATAATTATTAGC
>NZ_QJSN01000021.1:0-25327 GCF_003217445.1 Staphylococcus sp. AtHG25
GTTGAGGTTTTCTTACCATTTTTTACTATAGAGAAATTTTCATTTTTAGTTGAACAATTTTCACAATGTGTAGGTTGATAAGTGAGCTCGGCATATTAAAACAAGCTCATTCGTCCTTTATGTTTTTTCTCAGTCACTTCATCTGAAAAATTTAGATTCTTATCTTTAATTCTTAATGTATTTAATATAGACTTACACATAGGCGCATTACCTTTCTTTTTTATTTTGTTTGGTAACTAATAATTATAGAGGTAATTGCGCTATTTTTGTATTCAAACATAAAAATTGGACTGATGATTTTTAGTCATCAGTCCAATTTATTATAGAGCCAAATATTCATAAAAAAACACTGACAAAAGCATTGCTTTCGTCAGTGTGTCGAATCTATTTCTTATAAGAAACGTTTAGCAGCGACAGAAATTGGTGGAATTTCGTCGAAGTCTAATTTTTTATCTTCAGTAATTGATCTGTAAGCCCATTTACCATAGTTGATTGCTTCTTCATTAACAATTTTACCTGGTAATGGTGCAGCATTTGGATCAACATGTACATCAACGATTGTTGGTACATTTTCATTTAACGCTGCTTCTACTACTTCATCGATACGGCTAGGATCTTTTAAAACATAACCTTTACCGCCTGCAGCTTCAGCGAATTTAGCATGGTCCATATCAGAGAAATCAATGGCATATTCTAATTCACCTGCAGCTTGTTGTTCATATTTAATAAATGATAATTGTTTGTTATTCATAACAAAAATTGTCATTGGTAAGTCATATTGAACAGCAGTTGCAAAGTCTTGCATTACCATTTGGAATGCGCCGTCACCGCTAATTGAGATAGCTTGACGTTTAGGGAAAGCGATTTTAGAAGCAATTGCTCCTGGAAGTCCGCAACCCATTGTACCTAACCAAGAAGAAATAATAAATTTATTATTTACTGATAAGTTTAGGTAACGTGTTGACCAAACTGTAGATGTACCTACATCGATTGAGAATACAGCATCATCGTCACTATATTTACTAATTGATTTCATTAAACGTTCTGGGCGGATTGGTGTGCTTTCTTGATTCATATCTTGTTCCATCCATTTATCCCAAACAGCTTTACGTTCTAATGTTTTTTCTAAGAATGGGCGTTGTGGTACGTGTTTGATAACATCAGTTAATTGATGGAAAGCAAGTTTCGCGTCACCAACGATACCAACATTGACACTGAAACGATGTCCAATTACATCTGGGTTTGTATCAATTTGAATTGCTTTAATATTTTTCTTAGGTAGGTAGTCAACGTAAGGGTAGTTAGTACCTGCCATGATTAATAAATCGGCATCTTGAATTGTTTGGTAAGATGTTTTTGTACCGATTTTACCTAAGTTACCGATGCTATATGGGTGATCATCAGGAATGATTGTTTTAGCTGGTAACGTATGAATTACTGGAATTTTAGCCGCTTCTACAAATTCACGTAATTCATCTTTAGCATTTTGTGCACCTACACCAATAATCATTACTGGTTTTTTACTTTTATCGATTAATTTTGCAGCTTTTTTAATGCTACGTAATGTTGGAGTTGGTGCTTTTGGTTTAGTAGTGTCTATAGCACGATGAGTTGTGTCTTTAATTTTTTGAGTTAATAAGTCATTAGGACATACAACTACTGCTACACCACGTTTTTCATATGCTGTACGAATAGCTTCGTTAACAATTTCAAATACGTTATCACCTTTTTGAATTTGGTGATTATATACAGATACATCTGAAACCATATCAGTAATGTTTGTTTCTTGGAAAGCTTTTGTACCTAATAAAGTACTATTTGTTTGACCTGCTAAAATTAATTGAGGTACGCGATCCATTTTTGCATCATACATACCATTTAATAAGTGAACGATACCAGGACCACCAATACTTAATGCTACCCCAATTTTACCTGTCATTTTAGTGTATGAAGCTGCAGCTAAACTTGCTACTTCTTCATGACGTACATGATAGAATTTAAATGAGTCTCTAACAGTACGTAAACTATCTACTACTGCGTCAATTGAATCCCCTGGAATACCATATAAGTGATCAATATCCCATGCTTCTAACGCTTTAACTAATGCTTCGTTTGCTTTTATCTTCGCCATTATTACAATAGCTCCTTTCTCTTTTTAAACGAGTACAATATATATATTCCCTTTAGTAGAATAAAATAATCATAATTGGAATAAGTATCGAACTAATTACAGCAGTTAATATCATTCCAATTGAACTGAATGCACCAGATTCATTATCGTGTTCTAATGCTTTTGCGGTACCAAAAGCGTGTGATGCATTCCCATATGTTAACCCTCTGGCAATAGAGGTCTTAAAATTACCTAATTTCAATAACATTGATCCCATCATACTACCTATTAAACCTGTAGTTATAATGAATAATACTGTAATCGTATCAGTACCACCTAATTCCTGTGATACTTCGATACCTACAGCAGCTGTTATTGAACGTGGTAATATTGTTACTATCGTCTCCTCGTCGTAACCCAATAAGTTTAACGAGGTAAACACTAACATAAAATTAAGTATTACGCCAACCATCACGCTTGAAAAGATAATACTTAAATTCTCAATAATTTTATGTCGATTCTTATATAGTGGGTAAGCTAAACATACAACAGTGGCATTCAATAAATGATTGATCCATTTACCACCTGTCATATAATCATGATAGTTTTGATGTGTTAACAATAATACAATAATGACACCGACCGAACCTACTAACGCTGGGTTCAAAAATGGATTATCATATTTTTGTTGTAGCTTTTTTGCAGCAAAATACATAACGACGGTCAACAATATCATTAAGATAGCTTGAATGAATGTCATACTATTGACGACCTCTCTTAACGTTAGGTTGTTTAACCATTTTTTCAGCGATGTAACCAGAAGCTAGTGCAACGCAACTTGTACCTACAATAATTAATAAGAAGAAAATGATATAACTCTTTGTAATATCAGAAACAACATCCATTATTCCTACTACAGAAGGTATAAAGAAAAACACCATTGTAGCTAATAGAAATTCTGCGCCGTCAGATATCCAATTCATACGTATCACTTTCAGTTCAAGTAAAATGTACAACATTATCATGCCTACGATACTTCCAGCTAGTGGTATATGCAATAATGTTTGCAATAAACTACCTAAGTAACTAATGACTATGATAATGGCAATTTGTATGATAACTTTTGAAATAAATAATACTTTTTTCAAGATGACTGACCTCCCACTAAAATATGTCGAAATTGTTACAGTGAAATTTAAACCTACATTCATCATTCTAATTCAACCTAAGTAAATAGAAAAATATCCATTTTAAATACCACCTATAGTTTTTTTCTATGTAATCGCTTTAACAACTATACGTATTGGTGTGATTGAATTTCGATGACAATATTATTGCGTTCGGAACGAACCCAACATATGCAAATAAAGATAGAGAAGCGTTTCGTTTAAACGCTTCTCTATTTTTATTTATCTATTTATTGTGCTTGTTGTTATGAAGTATTATTTAGTCATATTTTAATCTCTTGCTCATAAATTCTATCCATTTAGAGGTAGCGTGACTTAATAGTTTATCCTTTTTCCAAATTGCACCTAATTCCCAGCTCATTCCAGTATCCTCAATCTTAATACTTCTGATATTGTCTTTGAGCATGTTAGCGATGTGCTCTGGTAAGATACTTACACCTAAACGTGCTAGCAACAGATACTCAATAAAGTTCCATTGCGAGACATTTGAAACCGTATTTGGGAGAAAACCTGCATTTTTAGCTGCGGCAATAATTTTATCATTAAGGTAAAAGTCTTCGTTAAACAATATAAAATCTTCATTCTTAAGTTCTGCCATTGTAACAGAATCACGTGCTGCAAGGTCATGTTCTTTACTTACAACTAATCTCAAATCTTCACTATATAACGGTAAACAGTCAAAGACGTTCTCATCTATTGGAATTGTTGTAATTCCAATATCAATTTGATCATTAATAAGTCGCGTCTCTATAGATTTACCGCCACTTTCATTTAAATTATACGTAACGTTTGGATAGAGCTTGTGAAACTCCCCTAGTATGTAGATAAATTGTTGCATGTCCATTACTGCAGACATACCTATATTGATATGACCTGTTTCTAATCCTAATAGCCCATTAATTTCGAAAGGAATATTATCATATAACGCTATAATTTCCTCACACTTTTTATAGAATATTTTACCCGCATCAGTGAGTACGAGGTGACGCTTTTGACGATCAAATAATGTCATTTTCAATTCATTTTCTATATCTTTAATTGCTTTACTAATCGTCGGCTGCGCTATGTATAGAGATTTCGAAGCATTTGTCATACCACCTTGATTAACTACTTCCATAAAATATTTCATATGTTTGATGTCCAAATGCTCACCCTCTTTGTTCATTATTGTAATTTCATTATACACGAAATATTTTGAGAAAATAAAGATATGTAAAGTTAAACTAAATATTTCCGAGAACAAGTCTAATTCAAATTCAATGTCAGACCCTATATGTTTCATTATAAAAAAATGTTATAATCACATAGGCTCAAATTGATTGAAGAGGTGAGGCATTGAGCTTTTACGAATTTATGCAAAATTTCGTTGGTGATGACACACCATTAGGTGAATTGGTAAATTGGATTAATCAAGATAGCAATTTCCCTAGAGAAGTGAAGAGCCAAGTAGAAGTATTGTCATATTTTCGAAATAATCCATGTCCAGAAAACATACCCGTGACTATCGTTAAAAGAGCATTGGCTGTTTTTAACCAATTCACAAATGTATGATTTCTAACTTTTATTATACATCATGGACGTATCATCTCACCAAGCGCCTTTATGGCGCTTTTTTTATAGGGTAAACTTCAAATCAATTTCACATTTAAAATTAAGTAATGCTTTGAACTTTAAGACATTACCGTGTTGCTATCTTAAATTGTGTAAAATTACTTTAATGTAAAATAAGTTACAAATTACGCTGTTATATTTCATATATATTACAGTTACTTGTATAATTCGTTTCTTATATTGTATTAGACCTTTTTAACGAATATGATTAATACAGTTTTTAATTCTTTTATATTTTGAAGGGAACAAAAATGAAATTTAAAAAAATATTTTCACGTCTTTTACTCGCTACTGGAATCATGTTCGCAGGGACTTTTACATATCAAAACATTGAACACACGCACGTATCTGAAGCCGCTTCATATAACTACTATACGAAAGGTCAATGTACTTGGTGGGCATACCAACGTCGTGCTCAACTAGGTAAACCAATATCAAATCGTTGGGGAAATGCAAAGAACTGGTATTACAATGCACAACGCTCTGGTTATAGAACTGGTCACATGCCTAAACGCTACGCAGTAATGCAATCTACTGCAGGCTATTATGGCCACGTTGCTGTAGTTGAGCGTGTATATAGTAACGGTAGTATTAAAGTTTCTGAATACAATTACAATAGACCGAATGCATACGGAACTCGCTACTTAAGTAAATGGTCTGCACGTAGTTATAATTACATCTACTAAAATAAATAATGACATATAAATGATAAATAAAAGCCACTATTTATGAATCGAGGTATTGAATTAAGTACCTCACTCATAAGTAGTGGCTTTTCTATATATTGTTATTGTTGTCGTAAATCTTTTAAAATTTGTTGAGCCGTAGCAGTATTTGCTTTAGGCGCAGTTTTCAATGCTTCGGCAACACGAGCAATCTCATCACCTTGAGCACCTACTACGATTGCTAATGATTTGTATTGTAAACTCATATGACCTTTTTGAATACCTTCAGAAACTAAGGCTCTACATGCTGAAAAGTTCTGTGCCAGTCCTACAGCAGCAACAACTTGACCTAATTCTTGTGCTGATTGAACATTTAATAATTCAAGTGAGGCTTTCGCAATTGGCAATACTTTCGTACCACCACCAACAATTGCTAATGTCATCGGTACTTCTATTGTACCGACTAAGCGACCACGTTCTTTATCAAACTTCCAAGTCGCAATACCTCTATATTGTCCATCACGACTGGCATATGCATGTGCACTTGCTTCTGCTCCGCGTGTATCATTACCAGTTGCTAAGACTACGGCGTGAATGCCATTCATAACACCTTTATTGTGTGTTGCAGCACGATGTATATCGACTTGTGCTAGTACAGAAGCACGCTCCATGCGTTGTGCTACTTCTTCACCAGAATGATCACCTTTATTTAAATCTTTGATATCAATTTCACCTTGAACTCGTACTACTGAGGCTGTGGCATGGTTAGACAAAATGCTCATAAGCACATCGCGATCTGGAAACTCATTCTTCATATGTGCAGTTATAGCTTCCAAGATTGTATTAAGCATATTGGCGCCCATTGCATCTTTAGTATCTACAAATACTTTTAAAGACAATAGTTGATTCTCTGGGAATGTATCAATTTCAATACGTCTGTAACCACCACCACGTTCTATAATTGATGGGTAAGCTTCAGCTGCAATCTGTTCAATTTGTGGTTCTAAATCGTAAATTGCTTGTGCCAAGGCATCGGTATTATTTACGTCATCAAATACAATTTGACCAATCATTAGTCGTTCACTCTTAATAGTTTTAAAACCACCTGTATTATTGACTAACTTAGCGCCATAACTTGCAGCAGCTACTACAGAAGGTTCTTCAACCATCATCGGTACAACATATTCTTTATCATCGACAATGATTTTAGGTAATAAACCTACAGGCAATGTGCCTTGACCAATTACATTCTCAATTAAGCTATTCGCAACTTCTTCATTAATTAATGGATTTTTTAGTAAAACATCATAATTAGCATCTGTTAACCATCCATAATCAACAAGTTGTTTTAATTTATCTTCACGAGATAAATGTCGAAATGTCTTATCTAAACTCTTCATAGCATTATTCCCCTTTATCAATCATTAGAGCGATACCTAATCCTCCACCAATACATGCTGTAGCAATACCCGTACGTTTATTTTCTTGTTCAAGTGCGTTCACTAAAGTAGTGACTAATCTAGCACCACTGGCACCAATTGGGTGTCCTAGTGCAATAGCACCGCCATAGATATTTAATTTTTCATCTGGAATATGCAAATTGTCTTTGACTGGTATACTTTGTGCGGCAAATGCTTCAGTCATTTCTACAATATCAACATCATCGATTTTGCTATCCGTTTTATCAAGTAGTTTCTCAACAGCATAGAATGGTGCATAGCCCATATATTGAGGATCACAACCTACTTCCGCATAATCTCCAACGATTCCTAAAATGTCGTAACCGTGCGCTTTAGCATATGATTCCTCCATTAAAATGAGTGCAGATGAACCATCGTTAATACTTGAAGCATTACCACCAGTTACTGTTCCATCTTCTTTGAAAATTGTCTTTAATGTTGCAAGCTTCTCGACACTACTATTTGGACGAACACCTTCATCAGAAGTCATTTGTTCCCCTTCCGCGTCAGTCATACCGATAATTTCATTATTAAATTTACCATCTTGCGTCGCTTTAGCAGCTTTAGCTTGTGAATGGTTTGCGAACTCATCTTGCATTTCACGCGTGATGTCATATTTTTCAGCTATGTTCTCAGCTGTTACACCCATTGGTACATAATGAAAGGCATCTGTTAAACCATCATGCATAAAGCTTTCCACTGGTTCTTGACCTTCTTTTAAGATTAATTGTGGGGCATTTGTCATACTTTCAACTCCACCCACTGCAACAACATCCGCTTCACCTAGTTGAATTAACTGTTTCCCTAATATAATTGCTTTAAGACCTGATCCACATACCTCATTAATTGTCATAGCTGGTGTTGTATCAGGTACACCCGCTTTAATCGCAATTTGACGTGCTGGATTTTGTCCTACACCACTTTGTAGCACGTTACCGAAGATAACTTGTTGTATTATATTAGGGTCAATATTTGCTGAATCGATTGCACCTTTCAAAGCTGTCGTTCCCAATTCAACTGCAGAATAATTTCTTAATTTACCTTTATATCTACCGATTGGCGTTCTTTTAGCACTAACTATAGCAATTTTTTTCATTCTTTATCTCCTTATATGTAGTTTATATATAAATTGTAATTTAGTTATTTAATTTGGTAAAATAACTATTAATATGATTATTAATAATAGCCGATAGAAGTTATCTCACACTCAATGTTATACCATGCAGTTTCACGTATTTTATTATATTACTATATTAAACGACATGCGTTATTGCATTTAACTTTTCGTATGAAAACGCTTTCTATTAGTGAGCATTTTAAATGAAATTGTCTCAAAATGCTACTATTAATATGAATTATAAAATTAGAATAACGAAAGGATGTAGTGCCCGTGAGTATAGGAATCGATAAAATTAACTTTTACGTACCTAAATACTATGTAGACATGGCTAAGCTTGCAGAAGCTCGCCAAGTTGATCCAAATAAATTTTTAATTGGGATTGGTCAAACTCAAATGGCAGTCAGTCCAGTATCACAAGATATTGTATCTATGGGGGCTAATGCTGCTAAAGATATTATAACAGATGATGATAAAAAAAATATTGGAATGGTCATTGTAGCAACTGAATCTGCAATCGATAATGCAAAAGCTGCTGCAGTACAAATTCACAATTTACTAGGTATTCAGCCATTCGCACGCTGCTTCGAAATGAAAGAAGCTTGCTATGCTGCAACACCTGCAATTCAATTAGCTAAAGACTACATTGAGAAACGACCTAATGAAAAGGTACTTGTTATCGCAAGTGATACAGCTCGATATGGTATTCAATCTGGTGGCGAACCGACACAAGGTGCTGGTGCCGTAGCTATGTTGATTTCAAATAATCCAAGTATCTTAGAATTGAATGATGATGCCGTTGCATATACTGAAGATGTGTATGACTTCTGGAGACCAACTGGACATAAATATCCATTAGTTGCCGGTGCATTATCTAAAGATGCATATATCAAATCATTCCAAGAAAGTTGGAACGAATATGCTCAACGTGAAGGAAAAACATTATCTGACTTTGAGTCATTATGTTTCCACGTACCTTTCACTAAAATGGGTAAGAAAGCTTTAGACTCAATTATCAATGATGCCGATGAAACGACGCAAGAACGTTTAACATCTGGATATGAAGATGCAGTATATTATAATCGTTATGTAGGTAATATTTATACTGGCTCTTTATATCTAAGTTTAATTTCATTATTAGAGAATAGATCGCTTAAGGGTGGACAAACTATTGGATTGTTTAGCTATGGATCTGGTTCTGTAGGAGAATTCTTTAGTGCTACGCTAGTCGAAGGCTATGAAAAACAATTAGATATTGAAGGACATAAAGCCTTATTGAACGAACGTCAAGAAGTTTCAGTTGAAGACTATGAAAGTTTCTTCAAGCGATTCGATGATTTAGAATTCGACCACGCTACTGAACAAACAGATGACGACAAATCTATTTACTACTTAGAAGCTATTCAAGACGATATACGTCAATATCATATTCCTCAATAACATTGACATTAATTAAGAGGCATTCGAAATAATAGCAATTTAGTCTCTTGTCTCGAACGCCTCTTTATTAATAGGTAAATATATAGGTGTTATGGTTTAGTTGAATTTTTAGGTCTATACAATTTAGTCATATCTACTTTCTCAAGCTCAAGTAATTTAATTTTATGATTAATCGTGCCACCATATCCTGTTAAACTTCCATCTTTTCCAACCACGCGATGGCATGGAATAATAATAGAAATCGGATTGCTACCTACTGCACCACCTACTGCTTGTGCAGACATATTCGGCTTATTACGTTCTTCACCTACGCGTTTCGCTAGATCACCATACGTTTTTAATTGTCCATATTCTATTTCTTGTAACTTTCGCCACACACTTTTTTGAAAATCAGTGCCTTCCGGTTTAATTGAAAAATCAATTTGCGGACGATTTCCTGAGAAATATTCATTTAACCATTCAACCACTTTTTTAAAAATTTCTAAATCAGGATTTGTTGGATGAGTAACCGTTGTGTCACTATATTTATAGAGTACATGTGTAAGTGACTCACCATCACTAATGAGTTCTAAATTTTGTACGGGAGATTCGTAAAGCATTGAATAAGACATCATACCACTCCTTTCTGATCATTATGAAGAAGTTTCATGTCAAAGTACAACGGGAAGTATGTTATTACTTAAAATAATGGAGGTATTAAAATGGCTGGTTTAAATAAAGATGATGTTGATTTACATTTTAATACCAATCAATTTAATAAAGATGATCATGCGAAGCAAATTTCATTCTTCTACAAAGCCCTATACCAAATCAACGATATCGTACTGGGCATTATATTTTTAATAGGTAGTTTTCTATTTTTTAGTGACCAAACAATGATTTCCGGCACGATACTATTTGTGATTGGAAGTATTCAAATGACAGCACGACCTGTGATCTCTTTTGTCCATGACATGAAACTGTCTAAATATTACAAACGCAAATATAAACGGCTCCTATAGGAAGAGAAGCAACATTAATAGGTATAAGCGTATGAATCTAACACTTGTAGAATCATACGCTTATTTTGTTTGCGCTAGAACCAGTCCTTCTTTTTGAAAAGAGTAATGAGTGAAACAACAACCACTAATGAAGTAGCAATAAAGACGAAATAACTATAATGCCAATCAAGTTCTGGCATATAAGAGAAGTTCATGCCATACCAACCTGTTAAAAATGATAGCGGAAAGAATATAGACGAAATAATGGTTAAGATATCCATCACACCGTTAATTCTATTAGAACGGTAAGACTCATTATTATCTTTAATATAATCTGTGATGTGCTCACATGCCATCAACGTATCTGTTTGTCTTAATATTCTACTATGAATATGTTTAATCAATAGTTGATATTCGTGTGATACGTCTAATGGTGATTCATCTATTATTTCATTTAGGAGTTGCTCCATAGGAATGAGCACACGTTTCAGTTTAATCATTTCAGAACGAATATTATATACGTCATCCATTAATTTACGGTTATTGACTTTATCTACATTTTGATCCTCAAAAGAGAAAACAGTGTCTTCAACATGATCCACATATTTAAAGTATTGATGTGTAATCTTATCAACCATGATAGTTGTTAGTTCAATCGCAGTTATAGCTTTAGGTGACTTATTGAATGACGTAATGATATCTGATAATACATTCATAGGATATTTATGGACCGTGATTAGCCAATTACCCTTAACAGTAATACTCAGTGGTTCTGCTGAGAAATTATTATGGCTAATCGCATGCAATATTAAATATAAATGCTGTTTCTGTGGGTGATTACTAACTTTAGGTCTCGTAACTGTAAATACAGATTCCTCAATGTGGTGTCTAGCAATATTGAATCGTTGAGTGAGTAATGCTTGATCGTTTTTCGTCGGATTCTCAAAATCAATCCACACAAGTTTGGCATCCTCAGGAATAGCTGAAAATATACATGCAGTATGGAAGTGATCTGCTTGGTCTTGAAAATGGACACGAATTGCCATAGTATCCCCTACTTTAGTTAAGTTTTACTCATCAATACCACTTTTCAGAAAATGAAAACAAAAGGTTAGGACTATCATGTCGAATAGGAAAGAATTCAATATTCATTCATAGTCCTAGCCCCACAATCGTCCTAACCACTTATAACAATTCATTTATACTTATCAATTGATGTCATTAGTTTTGGTTAAAATTATATAATTCATAACCTTTATCTTTAGCATATTCAATTGCTAAAATTTCTAAAACATTAATAAACGCTGGTTCATCTTTAACATTGACATATTGGAATTTCAAATTATAATCTTCAGCTGTAATTGATTTAATATCCTCTTCATTAACACCTTTTTTTTGTGCTAAACCTTTTTTAAATTTAGTAGTGCCGACACCTGATTTTAAATTATATTGACCTAATTTATTAAATAAGTCTTTTGTAATTAATTGGTAACCTGTAGAATAGCCACCTGTTTGACCAACGAAGATAGGCGTCTTTTTATCGAAAATAACATATACGCCAAATTTGTCTTGAACTTTTTCACGATCTTCTTTGCTAAATGTTAATGCATTATCTTTATCATATTTGAATAATTTTTTAAGTTGCTTCTTATTATCTTCTTTAATTTGATCTAATTGTTTAGTACCTTTCATAATTAAAATCCTCCAATATAGAATGTATTTATAAAATAAGACTTGGAAAATAAAATAAATTTATAAAAATTGCAATTTTATTTTTAGTAGTTAAACAATGTTTCTATTTGGATATCATATACCCTTTCAAAACGCTTTAAAACGCTTTACCAAATTCATTACACAATACATTTCTTATTTTTAATCAGTTTATTTTTTATACGTAATTTACATTTTTAATGTAAATGCATGTTTATTTATGTATTTATATAATCTATAATTAAATATTATGTTTCACCAAATTTATTAGATTCTTCTATCTATGTTAGGGGAGAACAATTTTGAATGATAAAGACTTACGGGTAATTAAAACTAAAAAGGCATTAACTGATAGCTTATATTCATTGCTCGAACAAGAGATGTTTACAACATTAACGGTTACTAAAATTTGTAAGCATGCTAGTGTTCATCGCACTACTTTTTATAAACATTTTTACGATAAATACGAATTGTTGAAATACCTATTAAAGTTAACACACAATGACTATTTTGCGACTAATATTAAAGAACGTTTGAATAATCCTTTTCAAACTTTAGCTAATTCCTTCAATAAGGAAGAGATATCTCGAATTGAACTTAAGCAATATAACGATAAAGAGTTTGAAGATGTTCGCAATAATTATTTAATTGAAATAATGCAAAAGGATTTCAAAACCAACATGCATCGTATTACTGTTGATAATGTAGTACCGTAAAGCCTAGTATTCTATGTGTTCGGTTCGGTACTAAATGCATTTATCGATTGGAAAAAGAATGAAAATGTCGAGATTAAACCTAAGCAAATGGACCAAATCTTTCATAAACTTATCAATGTCAAAGCACATGATTAATTAGAATACTCATTCCATTTTGTTCAAAGTTACACGACCGTATAATAATCGCTATTTACATCTATTCATTATATAATGGACTGAGTTACAAACTAACTAAAGGAGTTTTATCATGACTGAATTATTTCCATATTTAGCCTTTGAAAAAGCAAAAGACGCAATAGCATATTACGAAGAAGTATTTGGCGCAACAAACGTCAAAAAATTAGAAGTGAGCGAAGAACAAGCGGAACAATTTGGCATGACAAAAGAACAGGCTGCAGAAGCTACAATACACGCTGAATTTGAAGTACTAGGTGTTAAAATTTTATGCTCTGATTCATTCGGACGTGTAGAGAACATCAATAATGGAATTTCATTACTTATTGATTTCGATGTTAACAATCAAGACGATTCAGATAAAGTTCAACAATTTTACGATAAAATTAAAGATCATGACTCAATAGACATTGAAATGCCACTCAAAGAACAATTCTGGGGTGGAAAAATGGGCGCCTTTACAGATAAATATGGCGTACGTTGGATGTTACATGGCCAAGACTATACACAACTTAATTAATAATCACATTGATTTTATTAAACTACTAATCAAAGATGTTATGACATCCAATTCATAGATTAGTTAGAAGCAAATTCTATTGAAGTACTATAGAATTTGCTTTTTTTATTTAACATTAAAGTCATACTCATTTAAGAAAGTAGCGTTGATATAGATAATAAATAGAGTTTGGGAATGGGGCTCAGCAAAGAGATTTTCAACAAGAAAATCTACAAACAAAGCAAGCTAGTGAAAAGTAACTTAAGTGCTTGAGCACTTAAGTAAGTAGTTCAAAAGATGAATTATGAATATTGTTGCGTGACTCTTGGCGTTTTAATTATTGAACACAAGTGCTGTTGCACTTGTGTAAGACGTTCTAAGATAGAATACAAAACATAATTGCGAAGACTCCTAGGGGAGCAGTGCCAGTCGAAGACTACAGGCTGAGACGGCATCCCAGGAACGCGAAGCAGCTTATGTGAGTAATCATCTATCTAACGAACGCCTTTAGAGGAATACAGGCACGAGCCTTTCCTGCAAGAAAGCGTCGCAACTAAAATGAGTAAAAATTCATCTGAGAATTTCTTTACCCCCCTAGACAATCATCTCAACTTTAATGAAATAAAAATAAGTCAGTAAATGAATGGACTGCATTCATCTACTGACTATTTATTTAAAAATGTTATTTTAAATTTTATTGAACATGATATATATTGATCTTAATGGCTTAGAACATCTCTGAAACTACTTTTTGTTCTAAGAAGTTTAATAAGTAATCTGGGCTACCTGTTTTAGCATCTGTACCAGACATTTTAAATCCACCAAATGGATGATATCCTACAACTGCTGAAGTACATCCACGGTTAAGATATAAGTTACCTACTTCGAATTCATTAACAGCTTTAATCCAGTTTTCACGATTATTTGTAATAACTGCACCTGTTAAGCCATAGTCTGTATCATTCGCAATTTCAATTGCTTCTTCGAAATTATCAAATTTAGTAAAGCCAACCACTGGACCAAAGATTTCTTCTTGCATTACTTGATCAGATGATTTTAATCCTGAAATAATTGTTGGTTTAATGAAGTAACCTGTTGAATCATCAGCTTCGCCACCGATTTCAATTTTACCTTCTTTCCCACCAATTTCGATATATTTTTTAATTTTGTCGAATTGTTTTTTATTAATAACAGGACCCATGAATGTATTATCTACAGTATTACCAACTGTTAATTCTTTAGTTAATGCTACCGCTTTTTCTAATACTTCATCATACACTGAACTGTGTACGATGGCACGTGAACATGCAGAACATTTTTGGCCTGAGAAACCAAATGCTGACGTTACAATTGATTCTGCAGCTAAATCAGTATTAATATTTTCATCAACGACAATCGCATCTTTACCGCCCATTTCTGCAATAACACGTTTTAAGAATGTTTGTCCTTCTTGAACAACTGCGCTGCGTTCGTAAATACGAGTTCCTGTTGCACGTGAACCTGTAAATGTAACAAAATGTGTATGAACAGAATCAACTAAATAGTCACCGATTTCTTTCGGATCACCAGGTACAAAGTTAACAACACCCTTAGGTAGACCCGCTTCTTCTAAGATTTCGATTAATTTATACGCTGTTAATACTGTATCTTCAGCAGGTTTCAATAGAACCGTGTTACCAGCTACTACTGGTGCTAATGTTGTACCAGCCATAATTGCAAATGGGAAATTCCATGGTGGAATTGTAACACCAGTACCAATTGATTTATAGAAGTACTTGTTATGTTCCCCTTCACGATCTAATACCGGTTTACCATCTGCTAATTCCATCATTGAACGTGCATAGTATTCTATAAAGTCGATACCTTCTGCAGCATCGCCTACAGCTTCATCCCAAGGTTTACCTGCTTCATATACCATGACTGCAGAGATTTCCTCTTTACGACGACGAATAATTGCTGCAACACGTAATAATAACTCTGCACGATCTTTATGTGACCATTGACGCCATGTTTTATAAGCTTTGTTTGAAGATTCAAACGCTTTATCTACATCTTCCTTAGTAGCTTTAGATACTTTAGCAATTAATTCCGTTGTATTAGCTGGATTAATTGAATCAAATGTATCATCTTTAGTAATGTGCTCACCGTCAATCACAATTGGAAGTGTTTGACCAAGTTCACTTTTAACTTGCTCTAACGTTTTTTGAAATCTTTCTACATTTTCTTGTACTGAAAAATCAATCCCAGGTTCATTTTTGAAAGGTACTACCATTCTTAATTACCCCCTATGTATTTGTAAGAATTATAAAAATCAGTAAAACAATGACTTACTTAAAATGATAATTTGTGTCATTAATTTCATTCTACTATGCTTCGGGTTATTTTTGCAATCGCTTACATTAAAATTATCTGAAAAGTTTTAATTATTAGTCAGAGATGGCTTATTTCTCGAAACAATCTAACTATATTATTATAATTTTATATTTTTATAAAAATAAAGTATAATAAATTTACACAATTTAACGACATCAAGAAAAGGAAGTTCACACATGAAAGCATTAATTACAGGCGGAGCAGGATTCATTGGTTCACATGTAGCCGAACATTTTGTTAAGCAAAATATCGAGGTACATGTCATAGATAATTTAAGTTCCGGATACTTACATAATATTCCCTTTGTTAATAAAGAATATATTTACGTAAAGGATATCACCGATTTTGAGTTTGTAACGCACTTAATACGTCAAGAACAATTTGATTATGTTATTCATTTAGCAGCCATGGTGAGTGTTGTTGAAACGATTGAGAAACCATCATTATCTAATCAAATTAATATTGATGCCACAGTTCATCTTTTAGAAACCATTCGAACGTATAATAAGCAAATTAAGAAATTCATATTTGCGTCATCGGCAGCCATTTACGGTGATCTACCAAGTTTACCTAAATCCGTTTCTCTCTCTAAACCGTCGCCATTATCTCCATATGCAATACAGAAATACACTGGAGAACAGTATGCTAAGATTTACAATCATTTATTCGATATTCCCTGCGCTTGTCTCAGATTCTTTAATGTTTATGGCCCAAGACAAAATCCTAACTCGGATTATTCAGGTGTCATATCAATAATGAATCATAAATTTACGAATCAAACTGAATTTACCTTCTATGGTGATGGTGAACAAACTCGTGATTTTGTTTACATTAATGATTTAATTGACGCTATGTGGCTTGTGCTTAATACCCCAACAACAAGTGGTTCAATATTCAACATAGGTACGGGCATACAAACAAATCTGAAAGCAGTTTTTAAAGCGTTTGAGAAGGGCTTCAAGTACAGTATCCCATGCCAATTTAAAGCACCAAGACTTGGAGATATTAAGCATTCTTGTGCTGACATTACACCAATTGAATCATTGGGTTATCATCCTCAATATGATATAGCCAAGGGCATTCAATCTTATTTGGCATATAATAAAGAACATAAAGTAAAATTATAAAACAATCGACTCAGATAAATTTAAAAGACAATCTCTATTTAATTTCAATAGAAATTGTCTTTTTATCATTTTAATTAACCAATGGAATTGCTACATGTATTATTCAATCATGATTAATACACATTCAAACGCTTTTTGGATCAAGAATTCTTTAAGTTTAATAGATATTGTATTTACTGATTATTTTAGAAGTTTATAGAACTCTTCTATCGCTAATTGATTGTATTCTTGAGCGTTAAACGTCTCATAATGTGGTGTTTGATGTTTGATAAAACGCTCTAAGCCGTGCTTAATATCATTGACATCATGACTCACTAACATCCCATACTTACCATTGTTTAATACATAACGATTCGCAATGATATCCGATGCCAATACGTTCATACCAAGTGATAGTGCTTCAAGTAGAACCATTGATTGGCCTTCATAATAAGACGTTAACGATAAAACATCTGCTTGTTTCATAATATAGAATGGATTTTTTCGTTGTCCTAATAAAAAGACATGCTGTTCTAACTTCAACTTACGAATTTGTTGTTCTAATTTATGTCTTAATGGACCTTCTCCCATAATATATAATTTCGTATTAGGATAATGCACGATAACCTTGCCAACCGCTTCAATTAATAAATCAAATCCTTTTTCAGGTGATAAACGACCAACCGACACAATTTTAAAATCATCCTCTTTAAAAGGTACCGACGTCACTTTCCCTTTATTCACACTGACGAGCACCGGTACATTATTTTTCTCAAATTGATCAGCATCATCTAACATGAATTGCGATATTTTACTTAAATTAATCGTGTTTGTTGACGCTACAAATTTCTTATTTAGTGCTTTTTTAGCTATATTGCGCATATTTTGTTCTTTTGATGCATCAGAAACACATACCAGTTTATCGAATTGATCATATAATGTTATCAAACCTTTTAAATTTTGATAATGCGGTTTCACACCATTTACGGTTCTCTCCATATCTGCTTTGATATCACTATGAAGGTAGATCAATTTACGTTTAGCAGTCGTAGCTAAAATAAGATTCGCCCAAAACATAGAATACCCACTGAAATCTATCGCATAATCAAATTGACTTTCACCTAATACTTTGCGCATCTCACGTTCATATACATGTTTTGGATATAAGAAACGTTCTAATGCACTTTTTAGCCCTCGTTGTCTGACGAAGTCTACTTTATACGTCTCTTTTAACGACGCTGCTAATGGGCCAACTCTTAAAATAATTCTTACATTTTGGTTAACATTATTCAGATTATTCAAGATTTCTTCATTATTACTTCGATTTGTAAATAGTGTAACGTCATATTGATTGTAATCAATATTCTCTAATAAATTGATAACAGAAGAGGTAATACCATTATTTTTCATTCCACCAGGATAAATTAATAGTCGTTTTTTAGCACATTTCTTTTCCTTTTTACGTTTATGTTTTGAGGTGAATACCCGGTCAATCACCTTGTCAGTAACATTTCCATCATCTAGATACGTATACATATTTTTGAACGTTTGATAGTTATGTTGCACCTTACTTAATTGATATGTTTTCTGTTGTATCACTTATACAACATCATCAATGGTATGCACAACCGGTCCCGGTAAATCCTGAGCATTGATATACATTCCTCTTTCAAATTGATATGCTTCGTAGTCAGGTGTATAAAAGACAATGGGTTTATTTGTGACTAAATAGTCAAAGAAGATACTTGAATAATCCGTTATCATTAAATCAACAAACGCCAATATTTCATTTGTATCAAAATAATCTGGAATAAGATATGGTTTTAGTGCCTCATTTTTAATTGCTTTTTTATAAATAAATGGATGTACCTTTACTAATACTTGATAATCAAGAAGAAGTTTCAACTTTTCAACTTCTTCCACAATATGATTTAAACTTTCCTCAGGCGTGTTGACATCATCACCTCTCCAAGTTGGACAATATAACAATATTTTCTCATCAGTAATATCTATGTAAGATTTTAATTCATTAATGAGCATTTTTGAATCACTATTCAATGTAAGATCTATTCTTGGATATCCAATTTCTAAAATTTGCCCACCATAAATGTTATCCAATCTAAATGCCCTTTTAAAAATTTCTGACGTATGGCGATTAGGACTTATGATATAATCACTCGATAAAAAGTTTTTAATAATATTTTGCGAACCACGCAAGCCATTTTCAAGGTCTAGCCCCATATATTTGAGTGGCGTCCCATGCCATGTGTTCACATAAATTTGATCAGGCTTTTTAATGAAATAGGCTGGAAATGTTGAGTTGTTAATTAAATACTTACATTCGGTTAGTGCCCTTAAATACTCTGGAGATTCTTTAATCACGAATTCAATATTTTTGTATTTCTCAAATTTCTTTTTATAAAATTCTAACGTTTCGGTAGTGTCGACGACCCATTTATGCGTATATTTACGATATTTAGGATGATGAATCAAACGTTTAAAGATAGCATAAGGACTATCTGTAATACTCTTTCCATCTCTTACTTGGTATAGAATATCGTGGTGTTTAAGTTTATTCGCTTCATAATTTTGCGCATAACGCATTATTTTACGTGTATAAGCTGAGTTATTTCTTCTTTGTAAAGGCGTCGTTATAAATTTGAATTTACGTCGACTTTGATTTTGTAAAAATGTTTTCAGTGTCATATTCATTTTCCTTTCTAAGTTGTATTTCGTTTCTAAAGTTGATGTCATAAAATGAATGTTTTGAGTTACATTTTGATTCTTAAGTATGTATGGAGATAAACTCCCATATACACTCCAAATACATTATATCATTTATCTATATTATATATTATGCAACTAATTTATTTTATATATTAAATTCTTAGATACAAAAAACTTTGGGCCACTGGACGACTCAAAGGTTATTTATACCTGACCTATGAAATGACTATTTAGATGCACCATTTTCATTTATCTCTCTTATTACTTTAGCTGGTACACCGGCAACTTAACTATTTGGTGGTACATCTTTAGTTACGACACTTCCTGCTGCTATAACTGAACCATCTCCAATCGTTACACCAGGTGTGACAACGACATTGCCACCAAACCAAATATTATTTCCAATCGTAATCGGCTGTGCTAACTCTAATCCTGCATTACGTTCTTTAGATGTTAATGGATGATGCGCAGTATAGAATCCACAAGATGGCCCTATAAATACATCATTACCTATTGTGATGCCTCCTCCATCCATAAAATAACAATTACTATTAACAAACACATTTTTGCCTAATTTAACATTCCAACCATAATCTGTATCGAACGGACTATTAATTGCGACATTCTCTAATGTATAACCAAATAATTCAGTTAATATTGCCTGTCTTCTACTGTCATCACTCGGACGCGTTTGGTTAAAGTCAAAACATAAATCTTTTGCACGTACTCGTTCAGTTTCCAAATCTTTATCAAAATTGGCATAATACCACTGGTGTGCTAACATCTTTTCTTTTTCTGTCATTGTACTTACCCACCTTCATTTAATATTTATATTACAGTTTAAACAAATTAAGTGGTTTTCGCACGGAAACACTCCCTTTTTCAACATATAATAAGCCATAAAGGCACTCAACACCTTTATGGCTCAATATAAGAAGCTTACTTTTAAGTTGTAATATAATCGCCACCATTAACATGTATGATTTGACCAGTGATGTAAGAACTATCCGCATTTGTAGCAAGAAACACATAGGCTGGCGCTAGTTCAGCTGGTTGTCCACGTCGACTCATTGGTGTGTTTCCACCTTGGTTCTCTACTTTGTCCTCATCAAAAGTAGCAGGAATTAACGGAGTATAAATTGGACCTGGTGCCACGCCATTAACTCGAATATTTTTCTCCATTAGTGTCGTTGCTAGTGAACGTGTAAATGAAACAATCGCACCTTTAGTTGAAGCATAATCAATTAAATGACCAGAACCACGATACGCCGTCACACTTGTCGTATTAATAATTGTATCGTTGTCACTTAAATATGGAACGGCAGCTTGTGATAAGAAGAACATGCCAAATATATTTGTTTCGAATGTATCTTTAAATTGTTCAGGCGTAATGTCCATGAAACTATCCTGAGGATATTGGACCGCCCCATTATTAACTAGAATATTCAGGTCACCAAAGTCTTGAACAACTTGTTGCACTAATTTTTTAGATTGCTGCGCATCTTTTAAATCATGAGCATAAGCTTCAGCCTTTACGCCAATCTCTTTAAGACGATTAACAGTTTCCTCTGCATCTTCATGCTCGTCATAATAACCAATAGCTACATTAGCGCCTTCTTTAGCAAACAAGATTGCAACAGAGCGACCAATCCCTGAGTCACCACCAGTAATTAATGCAACTTTACCTTGCAATTTACCAGCTGCTTTATATTCATCTAGTTCTGAAATGGGTCTAGGATTCATGTCTTTCTCTGTTCCTGGTTGACGATTTTGAGTATAACCTTTAATTTGTTTATGGAATTCTAATAGATTCATTCATTTTCACTCCTTATCCATTTACTTAACCGTTCCCAATAAAGACTCTTTTGAAACAAAGGATCAAGTTGCATGGGCAGTTCTACTTATTACAACTTTAGAACGATAAAAAGTCAGTTCTCTAGTATCATGCAATTTTATTAGAAAGCCTATATAATTAAATTAAACTTCTATTAAAAAAACAACTAAAGCCATTAACGAGATATTACAGAAAAAAGGAGTGCGACATTCTATGAGAGGTTTATTGAAAGGTATTATTGCATTGCTTATCATTCTTGGCGTTGTAAAGACATTCCAAGATCATGATGTAATGGACGAAGCAAATTATTATTATAATCAAGCCAAAAACGGTGAACTAGTTCAAAATATATCCAATTTTGATTTTAATAATTATAAAGACTTAAATTTAGAAAATTTTAAACCATCTGATTTTTTCTAAGTTAGCTGTATAATCTTTACAAATACAATATTAGTCTAGGACATAAATAATATATTGATACTATTTTGCAAATTCGAAGTAGTAGGACAATGAATTCACAAAGATTTCTGTCCTACTTTTTTTATGCGAAAAAGTAAGATATAAACATTGACTTTAATACCCTAAGGGGGTATATTATGTATGAATTGCAA
This sequence comes from Staphylococcus sp. AtHG25, assembly GCF_003217445.1. Taxonomy (NCBI): domain Bacteria; kingdom Bacillati; phylum Bacillota; class Bacilli; order Caryophanales; family Staphylococcaceae; genus Staphylococcus; species Staphylococcus sp. AtHG25. The sequence continues at coordinate 22,321 of NZ_QJSN01000021.1, forward strand.
TGGAGGTGTCTTAATGAGCAATAAACAAAATGCCACATTGAACATTACTGGTATGACTTGTGCTGCTTGCTCAAATCGTATTGAAAAACGATTAAATAAAATGGATAACGTAAAAGCACAAGTTAATTTGACAACGGAAAAAGCAACGATTGAATATGATACTAATGACTATGCAATAAATGACTTTGTTACGACAGTTCAAAAGCTTGGGTATGATGTAGTCATTGACAAAGCTGAGTTAGACATAACTGGTATGACCTGTGCAGCATGTTCAAATCGTATAGAGAAAATATTAAATAAAACACCAGGCGTTAAAGATGCGACAGTTAATTTAACGACTGAACAAGCTATGGTAGCGTATTATCCTGGGCAAACGGATTTAGATACCTTAATTGGACGAATTAGAAACTTAGGTTACGACGCACAACCTAAACAATCCGAAGAAGATCAAGCAAACCGAAAACAACAAGAACTTAAGCATAAGCGAAATAAATTAATGATCTCTGCTATTCTGTCATTACCTCTATTAATGACAATGCTCGTCCATCTCTTTAATATGCATTTACCCGACATATTAATGAATCCTTGGTTTCAATTTATCCTTGCGACACCTATCCAATTTATAATTGGTTGGCAGTTCTATGTTGGTGCTTATAAAAATTTACGTAACGGTGGGGCTAATATGGATGTGCTCGTTGCATTAGGCACTAGTGCTGCATACTTTTACAGTATTTATGAGATGATTAAATGGTTAACAGGTGCCACAAACATGCCTCACCTTTACTTTGAGACAAGCGCTGTACTTATCACATTAATTCTTTTCGGAAAATATTTAGAAACACGTGCTAAATCACAAACGACGAATGCATTAAGTGAATTACTTAACTTACAAGCAAAAGAGGCACGACTAATTGATGACAATGGTATCGAAAAAATGGTACCGCTCAATCAAGTTAATGTTGATGATATCTTGTTAATTAAACCCGGTGAAAAGATACCTGTCGATGGTCAAATTATTAAGGGTGAAACTGCTATTAATGAATCAATGCTAACAGGTGAATCAATGCCAGTTGATAAACACGTTGATGATGCAGTAATAGGCTCAACTATGAATACGAATGGTGTTATTACAATTAGGGCAACTAAAGTTGGCAAAGATACTGCCCTATCCAATATTATTAAAGTGGTTGAGGAAGCTCAAAGTTCTAAAGCACCTATCCAACGTTTAGCTGATATTATATCAGGCTATTTCGTTCCAATTGTTATTGCGATTGCTTTACTGACATTCTTAATTTGGATTACACTTGTACATCCTGGTCAATTTGAAGATGCACTTGTTGCTGCGATATCAGTTCTAGTGATTGCTTGTCCATGTGCACTTGGCTTAGCTACACCAACTTCAATAATGGTTGGAACTGGTCGCGCTGCTGAAAATGGTATTTTGTTTAAAGGTGGCGAATATGTCGAACGTACACATCAAGTTGATACAGTTGTGTTTGACAAGACAGGAACACTTACACACGGCAAACCAGAGGTAACTTATTTTGAAGGTGACAAAGATATCTTAGCTTTAGTTGCTTCAGCTGAAAATAACTCTGAACACCCACTTGCTACTGCAATTGTTAACTACGCCAAACACCATAAAGTTAACTTGGTAAATGTCACAAATTATCAAACATTACCAGGTCACGGAATACAAGCTGTTATAAATAATACTAAGTTACTTGTTGGCAATCAAAAATTAATGTCAGAACACCAAATCAATATACAAAGCATTAAGCAGAAAATGGAACATATGGAAGCTGATGGACATACTGTTATGCTAATTGCCTATGGCGACGAACTAAAAGGCATGGTTGCTGTAGCTGACACTGTTAAAGCATCTGCTAAAGAAGCTATCCAACAATTATCATCTATGAATATTAGAACGGTTATGCTAACTGGTGATAATGAACGAACTGCAAAAGCTATTGCTAAAGAAGTCGGTATTGATCAAGTCATTGCCGGCGTTCTACCTGAAGATAAATCACAACATATAACGCAATTACAAGAACAGAAGCATAGAGTTGCTATGGTAGGCGATGGAATTAACGATGCTCCTGCACTTGTCAAAGCAGATATCGGCATTGCAATGGGAACGGGTACAGAAGTAGCAATAGAAGCTGCAGATATCACCATTCTTGGAGGAGATATTCAATTAGTTCCTAAGGCCATTCATGCAAGTCATAAAACAATTCGCAATATTAAACAGAACTTATTCTGGGCATTTGGATACAATATTGCAGGCATCCCTATTGCGGCAATAGGATTACTTGCACCTTGGATAGCTGGTGCTGCGATGGCCTTAAGTTCAGTTAGTGTTGTAAGTAATGCCTTAAGACTAAAACGAATAAAATTATAATTACGAAGCACTTCTATTTTATTTCTTTGTTTATTAAAAAGGAGTAAAATATGGGTATATATGAGTAAGAACAACGGAGGTGACAGGTATGATTAATAAAGTAATTAACGTTGAAGGTATGAGCTGTGACCATTGCAGAAACGCTGTGGAATCTGCATTAGCTAAATTAAATGGTGTGACTTCAGCAGAAGTAGACTTAGATAAGAATCAAGTTCGCGTAGATTACGACGAAAACAGAGTATCAGTTGAACAAATGAAAGAAGCCATTGAAGATCAAGGCTACGATGTAAAATAAAATCCGGATAAGAAACCTGCTTTTGTTAGGCAGTCAATCTAACCCGGGTAAAAACGATTTAAATATAAGTAAATTATGAAATGTGAGCATTCGCTAAAACTAATTAAAGGAGTTGAGTCTGGGACAATGAATTCACAAATAATTGGCTCTATAATAAATTGGACTGATGACTAAAAATCATCAGTCCAATTTTTATGTTTGAATACAAAAATGGCGCAATTACCTCTATAATTATTAGCTACCAAACAAAATAAAAAAGAAAGGTAATGCGCCTATGTGTAAGTCTATATTAAATACATTAAAAATTAAAG
>NZ_QJSN01000022.1:0-25296 GCF_003217445.1 Staphylococcus sp. AtHG25
GATCAGGCACCTTCAACGAAGGTAGCAATGGCTAAAGTAATTAAAGCTTTTAAACTTAAACCTGACTGTCATTGTACATCGAAATATCTGAATAACCTCATTGAGCAAGATCACCGTCATATTAAAGTAAGAAAGACAAGGTATCAAAGTATCAATACAGCAAAGAATACTTTAAAAGGTATTGAATGTATTTACGCTCTATATAAAAAGAACCGCAGGTCTCTTCAGATCTACGGATTTTCGCCATACCACGAAATTAGCATCATGCTAGCAAGTTAAGCGAACACTGACATGATAAATTAGTGGTTAGCTATATTTTTTTACTTTGCAACAGAACCAAACAAAGTAATTGAACAAGCATTTAAAATTCAAAATCGCAGTAGCAAAGGCAATAAGAAACGTTCTCGAACGCTTATTTCTCTTGTGCAAAACGTAGTGAGCTACATTGTTTGGTTCATTGTGATTACTACTATCTTAAGTAAATTTGGAATTAGTGTTGAAGGTATCATCGCTAGTGCCGGTGTCGTCGGTTTAGCGGTTGGTTTCGGTGCTCAAACGATTGTTAAAGATATCATAACTGGTTTCTTTATTATATTTGAAAATCAATTTGATGTTGGGGACTATGTTAAAATCAATAGCGGTGGTACAACAGTAGCAGAAGGAACAGTAAAATCTATTGGCTTAAGATCAACGCGAATTAACACAATCACTGGTGAATTAACGATTTTACCAAATGGTAGTATGGGAGAAATTACTAATTTCTCTATTACCAATGGTTTCTCTATAGTAGAAATTCCGGTATCTGTAGAAGAAAACTTAGACAAGGTAGAAAAGCGTCTAAATAAACTATTTACTGCAATGCGCAGTAAATATTACTTATTTATCACTGATCCAGTCGTAGAAGGTATTGATTCATTGGATGAAACTAAAGTAACGTTTAGAATATCTGCTGAAACCATTCCAGGTGAAGGTGCATCCGGCTCAAGAATATTACGTAAAGAAATTCAAAGAGTATTTGTTCAAGAAGGTATTAAATTACCACAACCAATTTATATTAAAAATAATAATCAACAAGGAAAATCTTAATTATTATTGAGGGGTAATTTCATGACGTCAAATTATGGAATAAATGATATAGTAGAGATGAAAAAGCAACATGCATGTGGAACTAATCGATTTAAAATTATTCGTATGGGTGCTGATATTCGCATCAAATGTGAGAATTGCCAACGAAGTATTATGATTCCACGTCAAACGTTCAATAAAAAATTAAAGAAAATATTAGTATCAAATCAAGATACTGAAGGTTAGGAGAATGATTAATGGCTTTAACAGCAGGAATCGTAGGATTACCGAACGTAGGTAAATCTACATTATTTAATGCAATAACTAAAGCGGGAGCGTTAGCCGCTAACTATCCATTCGCAACAATTGATCCAAACGTAGGTATCGTAGAGGTGCCAGATTCACGTTTAAATAAATTAACAGAAATGGTTGAACCTAAAAAAACTATTCCTACAACTTTTGAGTTTACTGATATTGCAGGTATTGTAAAAGGTGCTTCTAAAGGTGAAGGATTAGGAAACAAATTCCTTTCACATATTCGTGAAGTAGATGCAATTTGCCAAGTTGTACGTGCATTTGATGATGAAAATGTAACGCACGTATCAGGACGCGTAAATCCTTTAGATGATATTGAAGTTATTAATATGGAATTAGTATTAGCAGACTTAGAATCTGTTGAGAAACGTTTGCCTCGAATTGAAAAAATGGCGCGTCAAAAAGATAAAACTGCTGAAATGGAAATGAGAATTCTGTCTAGAATCAAAGAAGCACTTGAAAATGGTGATCCTGTACGTAGCTTAGACTTCAATGAAGAAGATCAAAGATACGTTAACCAAGCACAATTACTAACGTCTAAGAAAATGTTATATATTGCCAATGTTGGAGAAGACGAGATTGGTGATGAAGATAACGATAAAGTAAAAGCAATTCGAGAATATGCAACGAAAGAAGATTCTGAAGTTATCGTTATTAGTGCAAAAATCGAAGAAGAAATCGCTACATTAGATGACGAAGATAGAGAAATGTTCTTAGAAGATTTAGGCATTGAGGAACCAGGACTAGACGTACTTATCAGAACAACATATGATTTATTGGGTTTATCAACATACTTTACTGCAGGTGTACAAGAAGTGCGTGCTTGGACATTCAGACAAGGTATGACAGCACCACAATGTGCAGGTATTATTCACACTGACTTTGAACGTGGATTTATCCGTGCCGAAGTGACAAGTTATGATGACTATGTTGAGCATGGTGGCGAACAAGGTGCTAAAGAAGCGGGTAAACAACGTTTAGAAGGTAAAGAATACATTATGCAAGATGGCGATATCGTACACTTTAGATTTAACGTTTAATAATCACATCTAATTATTTATAGCGATATGCATAGTAAAAATTAAATATTTGATAAAAAAATAAAAAGCAATGTAAGTTTCGCTTGGCTTGAGTGACAGGAGACTTACATTGCTTTTTTATATTGTTTATTTCATTATATCTTAAAAGAACGGTATAACTTTACTTGCTTCAATAATATCTTTGGTGCTAAAAAACTGTTTACCTTCTCCAGTGTAAGCAGGTTCTAGAATCATATTGGCTTTCGCACAATATAACCATTCTGGATTGATACCGCAATTTAAGACTTCTTGAAATTCTTGAAAATCTTTATTCCAATCTAAATCTAATTGCATGTTTTACACCTCGACTATATTATAGAACAAGTGTTCGTAAAAATAAAGTGCTATGTATAAATTTTTTAACTAGTAAACCAATCAGCAGTAACATTCGCATCTAAGTAATTCGCATCAACGTTTTGGTTTAGCTCAGGGGCATAGTAACTATCTGTGTATTGCCATAAAACTTTCTCTCTATTAGGTTCTTGCGTTTGATAAGCTGCTAACCAATAACCATCATAGGAACTTACAGCATTCGGAACGTTGTTGGTCATAAAGTTCTCATAAGAATAAAATAATACTTTTTTATTCCCTGCAAGTTGTTTCATTTCATCAGCCCAAGCTTTTGTAGCAGTGTCAGCATCACCAGAAGTGATTGAATTTTGTTCAAAATCATTTACATAGAATGAAGCTTTAGGTGCACGACTATAAAGCGTTTGAGCTTCATTTCGAGCATCATCAGCATTTTTATACAGGCTATATGAATAGACGCCGAATTTCATATTATTTTTATCTAATAAAGTTGAATTATTCTCCAAACATTGATCAACATATTCTGAACCATATTGACCTCTGATAATGATGAAATCATAATCATGCTTTAGTTGTTTAACTTGTGCATCCGTTAAGTTTCCTTGCCATTCTGAAATATCTAACACACGATCACCATTTTGTGTTGTGATTGCTTTAGATTTTGTTGAAAAGGTTGAACGGTTACTAGTAGCGTTGTTTTGTTCATTGGGATGATTTTTTAGATATTTTTGATATCCATACCCCATCGTTCCTTTTTGGCTACCTTCAGTTTGTTCAGAAGCGTTTGCATTTATCGCACCTATAGAAGTTGCCATAATAGTTAAACATGCAATAGATGATGTTGTTTTCTTGAACATTGGAGCGCTCCTTTAGATATTTTATTTTTTTAAAATAATATTAATATGCAAAATACAGTTGTGATGTTAGTACAAAAACTAATGATTCGCAACTTTATAATTGACACGATACATATGTAGAAAAATAAGGTTATGAACAATGTAAATTAGCGGGACAGATGCTGAATAAAATATATTGTAAAAAGTAATACTCTGTGCTATAATTCTTGATTGTGAGTAATGAAAATTATTCCTTGCTTATCGTTAATATTCGATAGGCCGCATAGACCACAAGGAGGTGCAAGTATAAAATGAGAACATATGAAATTATGTATGTCGTACGTCCAAACATTGAAGAAGATGCTAAAAAAGCAGTTGTTGAACGCTTCAACGGTATCTTAGCTTCAGAAGGATCAGAAGTTTTAGAAGAAAAAGACTGGGGTAAACGCCGTCTTGCTTATGAAATTGAAGATTTCAAAGAAGGTTTCTATAATATCGTACGCATTAAAACTGATAACAACAGAGCTACAGACGAATTCCAACGTTTAGCTAAAATCAGTGACGATATCATCCGTTATATCGTTATCCGTGAAGACCAAGATAAGTAATAAATTAATGGGGGCGTTTTAATGATAAACAGAGTTGTATTAGTAGGTCGTTTAACTAAAGATCCAGAATACAGAACCACTCCCTCAGGCGTAAGTGTAGCGACATTTACTCTAGCAGTTAATCGTACTTTCACGAATGCTCAAGGGGAACGCGAAGCTGACTTCATCAATGTTGTTGTATTTAGAAGACAAGCAGAGAATGTGAATAATTATTTATTCAAAGGTAGTCTAGCTGGCGTTGATGGTCGCATACAATCACGCAGTTATGAAAATCAAGAAGGTCGTCGTATCTTTGTTACTGAAGTTGTAGCAGATAGTGTTCAATTCCTTGAACCTAAAAATGCTCAAGGTGGCCAACGTAATCAAAGTAATAACAATGATTTCCAAGACTACGGTCAAGGATTTGGTGGTCAACAATCAGGACAAAATACGTCTTACAATAATAATAATTCATCAAATAATAAACAATCTGATAATCCATTTGCAAACGCAAACGGACCGATTGATATTAGTGATGATGACTTACCATTCTAATAACAAAATGAACGTATAAAAAAATATTCCAAAGGAGGTAATTAACCATGGCAGGTGGACCAAGAAGAGGCGGACGTCGTCGTAAAAAAGTATGCTATTTCACAGCAAATGGTATTACACACATTGACTATAAAGACACTGAATTATTAAAACGTTTTATCTCAGAACGCGGTAAAATTTTACCACGTCGTGTAACTGGTACTTCAGCTAAATATCAACGTATGTTGACTACAGCTATCAAACGTGCTCGTCATATGGCTTTATTACCATATGTTAAAGACGAAAACTAATATATAGGTATTAGTTAAACCCCGTAGGCTTAAGGCTTATGGGGTTATTTTTTTGTGCTTTGAATTTTAGGAAAAGGATAGAAAAGGGATATAATAATAATTTTACATAAAGCACTTAGTAGTACTACACAAAAAATCCCCACCAATACTAAATTGATAATTTAGCTTGAAGGGGATTTAATATTATAAATACTAATATTTTATTGTCATTAAATCATTATTTTAAATGATCAACGGCATACTGTGCTTCTTCTTCAGTGAATTTGAAACCATCTTTAGAAGACAACATATCCTTAATATCTGATTTAGAAGTATCGCCATTCTTAGATAAAGATTTGGCTCTTTCTAGTGCATTCTCTTTGTAGTCTACTTTTACATTATCGGCAGCATATTTTGCTTCATCTTCTGTGAAATCGTCGTATTCTACTAACTTATTATAAAGTTCACTTTTTGATTCGATAGAGTCTTGCATATATCGTTGGGCATTTTTTAATGCATTCTTTTTAAAATCCGTCTTCAAATGTTTCATTGCGTAATCTGCTTCATCTTTCGTAAATTGACGCCCATCTTTAGACGTAAGTTCGTCTTCAAGTTGCGATTTTGAAGAATAAGATTGGTCACTGATATGTTTTGCTGTTTCTAACGCATTTTCTTTATAGTCAATTTTTGCATGCTTCATTGCATAATCTACTTGTTCACTAGTAAATTGACCTGAATTTTCATCATTTTTAAGATAATCAGTTAGTTCTTTTTTCGAAAAATGTAAGTTATCACTACTTTCTTCTGCAGTTTTTAACGCATTTTCCTTATAATCTACATCTTTTAAATGATTAACGGCATATTTAGCTGTACTAGAATTAAATTTATCACCACTACTAGAAGTCAATTGGTTATAGATACCTTTTTTAGACATGTACATCGATTTAGCATAAGTTTCAGCACGTTGCAAAGCTTCTTCTTTATCATTCCCGCCAGCTTTACGAGAGTTACCTTTACCTTCTTGTTTGGATTCATGTGTTGCATTTTCACTATCACTTGATGAAATTGAGTCTGAGACTTTCATAAAAATCACACAAGCTGCTAGTACTAATATAATTAAAATAACTAGACAGCCACAACCGGCGCCGCATCCAATAAGCCAATATTTCCCTTTATTAGAACTATTGGAATCATCGTTTTGAGTACTTTCATTATTACTCACATTTTCATTTTTATCTTGATTATGTATATTGTTTTCTTGTGATTGTTCTTGGGATGAATTGGTATTATTTGGTGGCTCTTCATTAAATGCCATTAAAATATCCTCCTTGTAGTTGGTTAACACTAATTACAATCATACATAAATTAAAATTTACATACAATAGCTATAAAATTTATTTTGTGACATTAATTTAAATTCAAGTCATTATATCGCAATTAATTTTATTTAAAAAGAAAATTATGATAAAAAAGCCTGTCATACACTAAATATATAGTATGACAGGCATTTAATAGAAATTATAAACGAATATCGATATCGTCAATTTGCTGTTGATATTCTTTGTATTTACTTTCGACTAACATTTGATAAGGTGTGTCAAAGAAGTCTGCGAGAATCATTGCATCTTTAAACTTAGGTTCATGTTGATGATTTTCCCATTCCCATAATTGATGGGGTTCATAATGTGTACCATATTTTTTATTAATTAATTCTGTTAATTCGTTAATTTCAAGATTTCGTTTAGTTCTTAAATTAAAAAGTGTATGTGAACTCATGAAACATAACCTCCTAAAAAAGTTTGAATTTAAATTGTTTTTACTTACTTTCCAATTCATTAAGTATAAGTAAATAATTTGAGTCTTTTATATACAACCTAAGTTATTTAACTATACTAGTCTTGTTCACAATAATTATCAAGTCTTTTAGCTGATAAATATTAATTATGTTATCTTTATTTCAAGAAATATAAATGTAGGGGAAATTTATAATGAAACTATTTGATTCGCATTTTCATATCATTGATTATGATTTTCCGGTGAAGGAAAATAACGGCTATATGCCTCCATCATTTAAGGTTAATGACTATTTAAATCATACTCAGCAATTAAATGTTGTTGGTGGCGCAATTGTATCAGGGTCATTTCAAGGATTTGACCAAGATTATTTAATATCAGCTTTAAATCAACTTCAGGGTCAATTTGTTGGGATAACGCAGCTACCTGCATCTACATCTGATGATGAAATTCTTCGATTAAATGATGAAGGAGTTAGAGGTATTCGATTTAATGTTAAACGTGGTGGGTCTGAAGATATAGCGCTTATTAAGACGTTTGCACAAAGAGTCTATGATTTAGTTGGCTGGCATTCTGAAATATATATTGAATCCAAACAATTAAAAGACTATAAAGAAATTATAAGTTCGTTACCTAAAGTATCAATCGATCATCTTGGCTTGACCGTAGAGGGTTTTGAAGATTTAAAAGCATTAGTCAAACAAGGTGTTTATGTTAAAGCAACAGGATTTGGACGTATAGAAGTTGAGCCTATTGCAGCCATTAAGGAACTGATTGACATTAATCCTGATGCCATTATGTTTGGTACAGATTTACCTTCCACGCGAGCAAAGCGTCCTTTTAGTGAACGAGATATTGAGTTAATTCAAAAGCATTTTGATGAAGAGACACAAGAGAAGATCTTTTATAAAAATGCATTAAAATTTTACAGAATTTCAGAATGAAAATCGAATTTGTAGTAGTGGAAAACGAATATATAAATTATCCATAATTTTTATAATGAGATTTGATATAAGTTTAAATAAAAATATAATAAAATTATATACTAATGTTTATTCATGTTGATGCGTGGTATATATAAGAAGTATATAAAAATAGAAGATGTGAGGAGAGTTCTGAATATGGGCTTTATTGTTATGTTAATAGTCGGAGGATTAATCGGCTGGGTTGCCGGTATGATCATGGGTAAAGATATCCCAGGTGGTATCATCGGTAACATCATCGCTGGTTTAATCGGTTCAGCTGTAGGTAGTAAATTGTTAGGTACTTGGGGACCTGTATGGGGTGGCGTACCAATCATTCCAGCACTAATCGGTGCAATTATTGTTATTTTCGTTGTTTCTTTAATTTTAAAAGCACTTAGAAAATAATAGCAATATTAAGAGAGCTACTTTAATAGTAGCTCTCTTTTTTAGTTTAATGAAATTTTAATTAATTAAAGCCTGATGGTTTTGAATATCTTCAAAATCATAGTTCTTTATAATCTCGCATCCTAAGGGATGTCTACCATTATCAACGTGCTTATTAACTTCTTCTAATACTTCCAGAATTTCATACTCAGGCGTTTCAATTTTAAATGAATACCTAAATATATGTCCGTGATCCGATTTAACAGTTGCCATGAGTTCGTCGTTTACCATTTTATAACATAGTAATTCCATTATTGATTCCCCTCCAATAAGTGTGATTACTTAGTTATAATGTAGCATGTAAAAATGCATGATGACAGTAATTTTACTTAAATGTTAATGATTATCATTTCACTTATCTTTTTGAGGGGGTTATAGTTTAAAAGTAGCTAAAATTGGGCATAAAAAGAGGGTGACGTCGGGTTAAGGCGTCACCCAGGAGTATTATGTTCATGAATATAAAAGACTTTGTAGTTATTATTTAACTACACCCTAATACTACCATGTTACCTACCATAATGACAATAAAAAGTGCTTAAAATATAAAAAAATTCCGTTTAGTACTAATATTTGTAAAAAGTTATATTTAAGTTATTTATTAAACTTAAAATGATTGTGTTGCTTATTAACATTTAGACTACGCGTAGACTTACATATTTATATAAGTTATGGCATAATGTTTATAATATTTTATTCAAGAGGGTGTATATATGGATGGAATAATAACGTTTATTACTATTACGCTACTTATTATCATTGTGCCTGGTCCAGACTTTTTGATTGTCATGAAAAACACAATCCATTCGGGCAAACTAAATGGTTCTATGGCAGCTTTAGGTATTACCTCTGCTCATATCATTTATTCATCGTTAGCTGTATTGGGAATTATATATATTCTTACAAGTTTATATTACGTATTTTTGATTATAAAAATTCTAGGTGCCTGTTATCTGATTTATCTAGGCGTACAAAGTATTCGTTCAGCTCGTCAGTCGATGAACTTTAATACGGGTGGTATTAAAGTCAATGATGTGAGTTGTTTTACCTCATATCGACAAGGCTTTCTAAGCACAATTTTGAACCCTAAAGCGTTACTTTATTATGTGAGTGTTTTACCGCAATTTTTGTCAACTGGCGGAATTGAAGTGAAATCACAAGTAGCCATTTTATCTTTAGCAGTCATTATGATTATCTTAATTTGGTTTTTATTCTGTGTATTTGTATTTCAATATATTAAATTATTATTCAGTCAGCCTAAAGTAAAAGCTATATTTGATTATACTGTAGGTTTTATTTTAATAGGATTATCAATTAATTTATTATTAAGCAAGAGTAGTTAAATTTCAGTAAAGGATTGTAGTATATGAAATTATATTTAGTGAGACATGGAGAATCACAATCAAATTATGATAATAAACATAATCGAGCTTATTTCTGTGGCCAATTAGATGTGCCATTAACCAAGAAAGGTATTGAAGGAGCAAAAAATTTGGAAAGCTACTTTAAAGACAAACATATTGATCATGTTTATATATCTGATTTAACTCGAACACAGGAAACCTATCGTTATATCTTTCCTTATGACATACCTTCTACTATCACTTCATTGCTTCGAGAACGTTCTTTAGGAGTATTTGAAGATGAGTATAAAGATAAGTTAATGCAAGATGCACAATATCATCGTTACTTTAACGATCCTGAATATAAAGATTTTCGTCATAGTTTCACTCAAAAAGCGCCTATGGGTGAAAGTTATAGAGATGTATATAATAGAGTTCATCAATTCTTTGGACAAATGAATATGAGTGACGATGAAACAATTGTAATCGTAGCACATCAAGTAGTTATTCGTTGTATATTTGCATATTTCAATGTAATTGGTGAAGAAGAAGCATTAGATTACAATGTCGAAAATTGTAAACCATACTTTTTAGAAGTATAAAATGTATAATAACAATTAATTAACACGCAAAAATCCAAACCGCATATTTTAACGGTTTGGATTTTTATGTGCCTAGAAAAGTATGTCAGTCACAACATTTTATTTATCTAAAACGTCAGATTTAATATTTTTATCGTCTAGGAATTTTTGAATTTTATCTTGTTGTTTACCATTTACATCACCTGCATAATGTGTAGGCACATCGACAACGTTAATTGTATTTTGTGGTTCATAATTAAGCTGCTCAATGCTCTTATCTACATCTGCGATTGTGCTATTTAAGGCGTGGAAATAATTAATAATACGCTCCGTGTTTTCCTTATACCCAGAAGGTAAGGTATTGTTTTTAACGAATTTTTTGAAATGTAAATCATTTTTAACAGCTAAGTTTGATAATTTGCTCAGCTTTTTAGCTTGTTTATCAGTGACTCTTGTTTGTCCTGTGCTTTGTCGGTCAATTTGACTTTGCATCACGTATTTATTATCTAAAATATCTCTATTAACATCTAAATATTTTTTAATGGCTTTATTCATTTCATCTTCGCTAAGTTTTTGGTTCTCTTTATTTGAAGTGAAAATATCACTTTCTGTTAAATTTTTAGCGTGTTTTGGTGCATTAACGCCATTACTATGATGGTCTGTTGTATCATTATCATCCTCAGGTGCACAAGCATTTAATGTTAGTAATAATGATAAAAAGAGACCTATTAATATATTCTTCTTCATAGGTTTATAAATCTCCTTTATTAGTAACGCAACTATAATTTTACATAATAATAGATTATCATTTATCGAAAAATAATTGAATGTTAAGTACTTAAATTCATAGCCATCTATGAACAATTTGTGGCATTTATCTAGTTACATAGTTTGTAAATCGGCTAAAAGATTATCTAGGATTTTATGGGTCATAGGTAACTTTTTTAATTTTCTCTTATTAATTAGTATAAGTGATTCACTATTTTTAAAAAAATACTAATATAAATTCTTTCAGATTGGCTCATCTCATTGTAAAGTTGTGTTAATGTTTCGGATTGTGAAGCGAATTGAAGTAGCGTATAGACTTTACTGTAATGAGATGATGGATTTACAAGTAGCTTCAAATTACTCAATTGTTCTTCTGAAATTAGGGAAAGAGATTCGTGACATACAGTGACCTCCAACTGTACAAACATAGATTAGCAAAGATAAAGTGAAAGTTACAAAAAAACAGAGACGCTTGTAAAAAACGTCTCTGCTTTAAATGAAGATATTTGATAGGTTAAGTGTTTAATATGGATAAATGTGAAGTAAATAAACTTCTAACATATCCTAAAAAGATTATTAATTTCTAATGATATAATCAAATGCATTTAATGCCGCATTGGCACCTGCACCCATAGAAATAATAATTTGTTTATTTTTCTGATCGGTAACGTCACCAGCAGCAAATATACCTGGAACGTTTGTGTTGTTATTACGGTCAATAACAACTTCGCCACGGTTATTTAGTTCTACTGCATCACCAATCCAACTTGTATTTGGAACTAGTCCGATTTGAACGAAGATACCATCTAAACTTAATTCTTTCATTTCGCCAGAATTTAAATCTTCGTAACTAATACCAGTTACATGATCTTCACCTAATACTTCAGCAGTTCGTGCATTAGTGTGGATATCTACGTTTGATAGTGAACGTAAACGATCTTGTAATACAGTGTCTGCTTTAAGTTCTGATGAATATTCAAATAAAGTAACATGTTTAACAATTCCTGCTAAGTCGATAGCAGCTTCAACACCAGAGTTTCCTCCGCCGATAACTGCAACGTCTTTGTTTTCAAATAAAGGGCCATCACAGTGAGGGCAGAAAGCAACACCTTTATTGATTAAACGATCTTCACCAGGAATGTTAAGTTTACGCCAGCTTGCACCTGTTGAAATAATAGCGGTTTTAGTTTCTAAAACTGCATTATTTTCAAGTGTGACACGAATAGCTTGGTCTGTCTTCTCGATATTAGTAGCACGGATGCCTGTCATTGTATCAATATCATATTCTTCAATATGAGCAGCTAAATTAGCTGAGAATTGAGAACCTGTTGTTTCTTTTACAGTGATAAAGTTCTCGATGCCAGCAGTATCATTAACTTGACCACCAATACGGTCAGCAATAATACCTGTACGTAGTCCTTTACGAGCCGTATAAATTGCGGCACTACCACTAGCTGGACCACCACCGATGATTAAAACATCATATGGATCTTTACCTTCAAATTCAGAAGCATCTTGCGTACTGCCTAATTTAGTTAAGATATCTGAAATAGTCATACGTCCATTGCCAAATTCTTCACCATCTAAGAATACAGCTGGGACAGCCATGATATCTTCTGATTCTTCACGGAATACAGAACCATCAATCATTGTATGAGTGATATTAGGGTTAACAACACTCATTAGATTTAATGCTTGAACAACGTCAGGACATTTTTGACATGTCAAACTAACGTAGGTTTCAAAGTTGTATTTACCTTCTAAACCTTTAATTTGATCAATAATTGATTGTTTCTCTTTAGGTGCACGACCACTTACTTGTAAAATTGCTAATACAAGAGAATTAAATTCATGACCTAATGGAATTCCGGCAAACGTTACGCCAGCTTCTTCATCAGGTTTGCTGACTGAGAAGCTTGGTGTACGTTTTAATTCTTTTTCTACGATTGTTATATGTTCAGACATTTCAGCGATTTCATCTAAAAGTTCTTTAAGTTCTTTAGATTTGTCGTCAGAACCGATACTAGCTCTGAATTCTACATCGCCTTCCATTAGTCCTAAAAGTTGTTGCAATTGTTGTTTTAAATCAGCATTAAGCATTCTTTAATGCCTCCTTAAATTTTACCTACTAAGTCTAATCCTGGTTGTAATGATTCAGAACCTTCTTCCCATTTAGCTGGGCATACTTCACCTGGATGTTGACGTACATATTGAGCGGCTTTGATTTTATTTACTAATGTGCTTGCGTCACGGCCAATACCATCTGCATTAATTTCAGCTGCTTGAACAACGCCGTCTGGATCAATGATGAAAGTACCACGTTGAGCTAAACCAGCTTCTTCATCTAATACATCAAAATTACGAGTGATTGTTTGAGAAGGGTCACCAATCATTTGATATTGGATTTTACTGATTGCATCTGAATGATCATGCCAAGCTTTGTGTACGAAATGAGTATCAGTTGATACTGAGAATACATTTACACCTAAGTCTTGTAATTTATCATATTGGTTTTGTAAATCTTCTAATTCAGTTGGGCATACGAATGAGAAGTCAGCTGGGTAGAAACATACTACGCTCCAAGAACCTTTTAAATCATCTTGGCTTACTTCTTTGAATTCGTCTTTTTTAGGATCATAAGCTTGCGCTGTGAATGGTAGAATTTCTTTATTGATTAATGACATAACTTAAATTCCTCCTGATTATCATGAATATTAATTAGAACTACATAATAATTATTGCTTGTTTATAATAATTCTAATTTCTTAAATATTATTATTACATGCTATTTCTTATTCGTCAACTTAATGCACTTATAACTATTGAAATGTTGATTTAACATTGTTCAAATAGGTTTTTTGAATCATATGTTGAGAAAGTAAATATGTGTTTAAGTTTTAGTGTTTATTTTGAAAATGTTATTTTAAAAGTGCTTATGAATATCAATTAACTTTTTCCATTCTCAACTAAACACATGTTTTTGATAATAAATAATATGAATAATTAAAAAGACGGAATAGAAATCAACATTAATGATGAAGATTTCATATCCCGTTCAACAATGGCTAATGTATGGGTTAGTTCTTTATAACTTAAATAGTCAGTTAATCAATAACTTTAACTGTGACAGATCCTACTCTATCATAGTTAGCAGTATAAGTACCTTCTTCTAAATTTAAAGGAGAAATGAAGGTTCCAGATGAAATAAATTGTCCTCTTTTTAATGATTTACCATGAGAATGTAATTTTTTGTTTAACCATTTTACTGATTCAATTGGGTTGCCAAGCACTTCACTAGAGTGACCTGTTTCAATTTGGTTATCATCCTTGAATAACTTTAAATTAATATCAGCAAATGCCTCGTAATCAAGAGGTGTGATACGTTCACCAACCACAATAAGTCCAGTAGCTGTATTATCAGAAATTAAATCACCTAAAGTGAAATTTGGGAACCAATCTTTATAACGTGCATCGGGAATTTCGATGCCTGGTGCGACTTTTACGCTTTCTAATATCGTTTGTGTATCAGCATCTTCAGGTAAATCCGCAGTTAATTCGAAAATAATTTCAGGCTCTAATAGTGGTGCAAATAACGTTGTAAGAGACACACCATGACCGTTTTCTACGACTTGATGAGATAAAATAGTACCGTATGCTGGTTCATTAGTGTTAGCAATTGCTTGAGTTGCAGCACTCGTCATACTAACTTTATAACCTTTAATAGGTACATTCTTCTCGGCTTGAATTTGATGGATAAGATCGTCTTGTGTTTTGTAAGCTTCTGGTTCAGTTAGATTATATGTTTTGCTTACAAATTCGATAGGTTCTTTTGAAATGTATGCTTGAAATAAGGCGTTTGATACTTCTTTGTTTGCTTGGCTCATGATATCTCTCCTAAAATATCTGAAAATTGTTACTATTATGATAACTATAAAACTATTATCATGCAAATGTTTTACGGAAGATAGTTAAACCTTTATAAAAGCAAAATGAAATATAAATTGTTACGATGTAATAAATAGACTTGAAGGAGTAGATACCATGTCAGACTATGTTTACGATTTGATGAAAAAACACCACTCAGTGAGACAATTTAAAGATAAAGCACTAAGTGATGAAACAGTTCAAAAGTTAGTAGAAGCAGGGCAAAGCGCATCAACGTCAAGTTACTTACAAACATACTCAATTATAGGTGTAGATGATCCTGAAATTAAAAAACAATTGAAAGAAGTTTCAGGACAGCCATATGTTGTCGATAATGGCTATTTATTTGTATTTGTTTTAGATTATTATCGTCATAATTTAATAAATGAAAATGTAGACTTTGATATGCAAACGTCTTTTGAATCGGCAGAAGGATTATTGGTAGGAGCTATTGATGTGGCATTAGTTTCTGAAAATGTTGCTTTAGCTGCTGAGGATATGGGTTATGGTATTGTTTACTTAGGTTCACTACGAAATGATGTTGCGCGTGTCAAAGAAATTTTAGATTTACCTGAGTATGCTTTTCCATTATTTGGAATGGCTGTTGGCGAGCCAGCAGATGATGAAAATGGTGCACCTAAACCACGTTTACCGTTTGAGCATGTATTCCATAAAAACGTTTATAATAGCAATGCTAAAGAACAAAGAGAAGCTATTCAGAAATATGATGAGAAAATCAGTGAGTATTATAAAGAACGTACGAATGGAAAGCGTCAAGAAACATGGTCACAACAAGTTGCTGGGTTCTTAAGTGGTAAAACACGTTTAGATATGTTGGAAGAGCTAAATAAATCTGGATTAATGAAAAAATAAGCTATTAATAAAAAAGCGTAGCTAATGGTTACAATTGTTCGAAATAAACATTGTAATGTTTTAGCTACGCTTTTTTTAAATATTAATTTGTTGATAAATCTCCATAGTCATTTGAATTGAATTTATCTTTATCCATATTACCTGTAAGTTTTGCAGTTCCAGTACCTGCTAATATTGAATCATTAACGTTAAGAGCAGTACGTCCCATATCGATAATTGGTTCTATTGAAATAAGTACCCCTGCAAGTGCAACTGGTAGATTTAAAGTTGATAATACTAAGATAGATGCGAAAGTTGCACCACCGCCGACACCAGCTACACCAAATGAACTGATTATAACAACGCCAATTAATGTAAGAATAAATGGTAAATCAATATCTACATTTGCAACTGGTGCTACCATAATGGCTAACATAGCAGGATAAATACCCGCACAACCATTTTGACCTATTGATAAACCGAATGATGCTGAGAAATTAGCGATACCATCTGGTACACCTAATCGTTGTGTTTGAGTTTGAATGTTTAAAGGTAATGCGCCAGCGCTTGAGCGAGAAGTAAATGCAAATATAAGCACTTCTAAAGTTTTCTTAACGTAACGCACTGGATTGATTCCCATTACTGCTAATAATATTAAATGGATAATGTACATTGTGATTAATGCTGCATAAGATGCAATCATAAATTTACCTAATGTCCATATCGCTTGAAAATCACTCGTAGCGATTGTAGATGCCATAATCGCGATGATACCATATGGTGTTAGTCTTAAAACGAATGTAACGATAGACATTACTAATGCGTATATAGCATCGATACCGCGTTTTAACAAACTGCCACTTTCTGGTTGTTTGCGAGCAACACGTAAATATGCAAATCCTACAAAGATTGCAAAGATAACCACTGCAATTGTAGAAGTTGTTCTCTGACCAGTGAAATCTAAGAATGGATTGCTAGGTAATAATTCAAGAATTTGCTGTGGTAACGTATTAGCAGTCAGATCTTTAGCTTGGCTACTAATTTCGCTTCCTCTTGAGTTTTCTGCACTACCTAAATCAATGCTTGAGGCATCAAGTCCAAATACAATGGCATAAAAAATTCCTACTATAGCAGCAATAGCTACAGTACCAATTAAAAACATAAAAATATAAGTACCAATTTTAGCGAATTTATCACCAATTTGTATTTTACTGAATGCTGACACAATTGAAATGAATATAAGTGGCATTACAATCATTTGTAACAAAGCCACATAGCCGTCTCCCACAATACTAAACCAGTCAGCAGTTGTTTCAAGTACTTTGGAGTTTGCTCCATAAATAAGATGTAACGCTATACCAAACACAATTCCCAACCCTAATGCGGTAAATACTCTTTTAGGGAATGAGACGTGCTTTTTAGCCATTATGAATAACCCAATTAAAAACAATATCATAACGACAATATTAATAACTGTAAAAAAAGTCCCCATAATTAGTCTCCTTTGAATATTCTAATTCCGACATACTTAATAAGGATAATACTATTTATTTTATATTTCAATAGCTTGAAATAAAAAGTATAAATTATAAGTTTTTGAAAACACACAATAGTTAATTGAATTAAAATAATTTAAAGATTTAAATCGTTAATCATATTAATTATAGAAACGAAAAAAGGTGAGACAATGAATTCAAAATGAATTCTGTCTCACCTTTGTATAAAGAGTTAGTATTGCGACAAATAGGTCCTGTTACCAATCATTAAATAATTGAAATCTTTATAAATTAAATAATCTCGCAAAGAAACCTTTATTCTCATCATTAGGTCTATTAAGAGAAGATTGTGTTTTAATATCTTCTTTTAATGTATCGATAGATTGTTGATTATTATCATTAATTTCTTTAACTAAACTATTTTTAGTGTATTCAGATTGCTCTTTTTGAGCTGTTTGGATGGCTTCTTGTGAATTTTGAATAGCCAATAATGATTGATTGTGAGTATCTAATTTTTCAGTGATTTGATTTTGAAGTTCTTTTAATTCCGTTTGTTGTTGGTGAACTTGGCTAATCATTTGACCGAGCATTTGACGTTCTTCGCGCATTTTTTGAATTTCTGTGCGTAATTCTTCTACCAATTGTGTAGCACCTTGATCAGCAGGTAGTTGTTCATTATCTTCTTTGACAATCACTTGTAAGAAGTCTTTTTCTTTTTCAAGCTCTTCAAAAGCTAAATCATAACTATTCGTTTGTTTTACTTTTTCAGCGATATCTTGGAAAAGTTCGATATCTTCTTCTTTAAAGTCAGTAGCTTCACGGCCACGATATTCTGTCTTACTAAGTTGATAGCCACGTTCTTCTAAGTGTTGGACTATCTTACGGACTTGTTTTTCACTTAGTTCGACACGCTGAGCGAATTCTTTGGTTAACATAGCTGAAAGTCCTTTCGTTCTTTGATTTATGTACACTGACGTTTGTCTTCTGTCAGTGAAACGTCAGTCTAACCTCAAATATTAGTTTAACCCTTTATATCGCTCATTTCAAGTGTTCCTAATGGGGTAGGCGTAAATTCATTTTGACTAATAAAGGATAAATAATATCTCGAGAAATGCCGTTAGCAAACACGTATTTTAAAATGTAATTTGATTTAACACTTGCTGAATAGATATCTTTTGTTATTTCTATATTTGATTTAATGAATAAGTCTACTTTAAAAGGCGAGTCAATTTTTGAATAGTTAGGATGTATATATTCAATTTCACTTTGTCGTTCAAAGCCGTTTGATAATAATAATTGTTGGCGTTGACTTAAAGCTTGTTGATTGATGTCTTTTAATGGATGATTCGTCTTAGGAACTTCCACCATTACAAAATTAATATCACGAGAATGAACTTTATTAGAAAGTTGATTTAATTGATGTTCTATTTCTTGAAGTGTATTAATTAGGACATCTTCATAATCTGGTGTATCATTGGCGATTAAATGTATTAAAAATGCCGAATTTGTTGTTGCTTCATAATGTGCCGTTGCTAAACTAATAATCTCATCATCTTGTATGCCCACAAGAAATGCGTAATCATTTTCGGTCTTATTATTTTTTAAGGATCTTTCAATAATATAGCTATCTTCATAGAAATTCACATCTAATTGTTGATTATAAAAAGTGATTGCCTTGTCATAATATTCATCTTTTATTGATTGAATTACGTGAAAATTCATTATGTCACCCCCACGATAGTTTGTTTAAGTATAGCATATTTAAACATTTTGACGTCATTGTTAAAAAGATATTGAGATTGAAAAAAACCGTAAAATGAACTTAAAACTACGTTCATTTCACGGTCTCAAAGTTTAAAATGAATATTGATTATGATTTAGGACCTTTAGATTCGTTTGCATAATGTGTAATATCAATTTCTTCATAAGCTGAGTTATTTTCCTCAACTTCGTCGTGTGAAGAGTTATCTTTGTTGGCAATTACTAAAAATTTACCATCTAAAATATCTTTTTTGTATTTTTCTGTTTGCTCTTCAGATAATTCATAACGAGCTAAAACGGTTTCTTCGCCACCCTCACCAGTTAATAATTTAGACATACGGTCACTAAAAGAACCACTTGTAGCAATTAAAGTAACTTGAGAATCATGTAAATCATCTAAATGTAATTTACTTTTACTTACAACGACTAATTCATTTTCTGAGTATCCTTCAGCTTTTTTCTTATCAATAACATTATAAATCTCATCTTGCTTGTCTAATACGGTAAAATCTGCCATATTAATCGCCCTCCATCTTTTCGTCCTACTTTTAATAAAAATATACCCTTAAGAATATTTATAAAACTCAACTATAGTTATTATATAATTAATTAAGAATGGTTTACAAATAGTGATGAACAATATTTAGTTAAACGCTTACACTTGAAAATATTATTATGAAAGGGCTTGTAACAATTTCTATCATATTGAAAATAAAGCAAAAGTTTGCTATTATCGTTAAATAATTTATATTACTCATATAATCTAAAGAATATGGCTTTAGAAGTTTCTACCATGTTGCCACAAACGACATGACTATGAGTTCAGACTCAATACATAAAAGAGCAAGTTTTATTTAAATAGCTATCTAGAATACTATATAAAAGTTGTTTAGCTTTGGAGGTTGTATATTCACCCACTTCATCCTATGAGGTAAAACAAATTTAAAATTATAAAGTGTTTGAAGAAGAATACATTTAAATATACGGCTTCTTGAAATTTCAAAATACTATGTATTGCCTGTACGCTCATGGATCCTGAAACTTTTTCGCAAAGTTTGAGGCTTTTTTTGTATACAAATTTAGGAGGTTTTGACGTGGAATCGCTTAGACAGAAAGTCAAAGAAGATGGCGTAGTAATTGACGAAAAAATATTGAAAGTGGATGGTTTTTTAAATCATCAAATCGATGCAAAATTGATGCATGAAGTAGGCAAAACATTTTATGAGCAATTTAAAGATAAAGGTGTCACAAAGATCTTGACAATCG
The DNA here is from genome assembly GCF_003217445.1 of Staphylococcus sp. AtHG25. NCBI lineage: Bacteria > Bacillati > Bacillota > Bacilli > Caryophanales > Staphylococcaceae > Staphylococcus > Staphylococcus sp. AtHG25. Next base: position 20,207 of record NZ_QJSN01000022.1, read on the forward strand.
AGGCTTCAGGCATTGCTCCAGCTATTATGGCATCTTTACATTTTGATGTTCCTTGTTTATTTGCTAAAAAGGCTAAACCAAGTACGTTGAAAGATGGCTTTTATAGTACCGATATTCATTCTTTTACAAAGAATAAAACAAGTACGGTTATTGTTTCGGAAGAATTTCTAAATGAGAATGATACGGTTTTAATTATTGATGATTTCTTAGCCAACGGTGATGCTTCACTTGGGTTATATGATATTGCGCAACAAGCTAAAGCTAAAACGGTTGGTATTGGTATTGTTGTTGAAAAGAGTTTCCAAGATGGTAGACAAAGATTAGAAGAGGCAGGTTTACACGTTTCTTCATTATGTAAAGTGGCTTCATTAAAAGGAAACCAAGTGACACTACTAGGTGAAAATGAATGAAGACGTTCATTTTAAGTTTACAACACTTATTAGCAATGTATGCCGGAGCGATATTAGTACCAATTATTGTTGGTACCAGTCTTAAATTTACGCCGGAACAAATTGCGTATTTAGTCACAGTGGATGTTTTTATGTGTGGTGTAGCAACATTTTTACAAGCTAACAAAGTTACAGGTACAGGATTACCCATTGTACTAGGATGTACATTTACTGCGGTAGCACCTATGATTTTAATCGGTCAAACGAAGGGCTTGGATGTGCTATATGGTTCATTGTTTGTATCAGGTATTTTAGTTGTTATTATTGCACCATTCTTCTCTTATTTAGTTAAATTCTTTCCACCTGTCGTAACTGGAAGTGTGGTTACAATTATAGGAATTAATTTAATGCCAGTAGCAATGAATTATTTAGCTGGTGGAGAAGGTGCTAAAGACTATGGAAATCCTAAAAATTTAATTTTAGGAGGCGCTACATTAGTCATTATTCTTATTTTACAAAGATTTACGAAGGGGTTCTTAAAATCCATTGCGATTTTAATCGGACTAGTTGCAGGTACAATATTGGCAAATGTGCTTGGCTTAGTAGATGTTAAGCAAGTGGGAGAAGCCCATTGGTTAGGAATACCTCAACCATTTCGTTTTTCTGGTTTTGGTTTTGATTTAGGTGCGATACTTGTATTTACAATTGTAGCCATCGTAAGTTTAATAGAATCGACAGGTGTATATCATGCACTAAATGAAATTACTGGTAAAAAGTTGGAAAGAAAAGATTTTCGTAAAGGTTACACTGCGGAAGGTCTTGCTATTGTATTAGGATCAATTTTTAACTCATTTCCTTATACGGCATACTCTCAAAATGTTGGACTAGTATCTTTATCAGGTGCTAAGAAAAACAATGTCATTTACGGCATGGTTATTTTACTTTTAATATGTGGTTGTATTCCTAAATTAGGTGCATTAGCTAATATCATCCCATTACCTGTATTAGGCGGTGCAATGATTGCAATGTTTGGTATGGTTATGGCTTATGGTGTTAGCATTTTAGGACATATTGATTTTAAAAATCAAAATAATTTACTAATTATTGCAGTATCCGTAGGTTTAGGTACAGGCATTAGTGCAGTACCTCAAGCATTTAAAGCGTTAGGTGAGCAATTTGCTTGGCTAACTCAAAATGGCATTGTACTAGGTGCTATTTCAGCAATTATTCTTAATTTCTTTTTTAATGGTCTAAAGTATAAACAAAGCGAAGAAAATGTGAAATAATAGAAATAACTATTTAAAAAATGGAGGCTGTATTATCAATGTGGGAAAATAAGTTTGCTAAAGAATCTTTAACGTTTGACGATGTTTTATTAATTCCAGCTGCATCAGATGTGTTACCTAGTGATGCGGATCTTAGTGTTGAATTATCAGAACGAATTAAATTAAATATTCCAGTTATATCAGCTGGTATGGATACAGTAACTGAGTCTAAAATGGCAATCGCAATGGCACGTCAAGGTGGTCTAGGTGTCATTCATAAGAATATGGGCATCGAAGAGCAAGCTGAAGAAGTGCAAAAAGTTAAACGCTCAGAAAACGGTGTAATTACAAACCCATTCTACTTAACGCCAGACGAAAGTGTGTATGAAGCAGAAGCTTTAATGGGTAAATATCGTATTTCAGGTGTACCAATTGTTAGTGATAAAGAATCAAGAGAGCTAGTAGGTATTCTAACTAATCGTGATTTACGTTTTATTGAAGACTTTTCAATCAAAATTTCTGACGTTATGACTAAAGAAAACTTAATTACAGCTCCTGTAGGTACTACATTAGATGAAGCCGAAACAATTCTTCAAGAACACAAAATTGAAAAACTACCTTTAGTTGAAAATGGTCGTTTAGAAGGTTTAATTACAATTAAAGATATTGAAAAGGTGCTTGAATTCCCTCATGCAGCGAAAGATGCACATGGACGTTTACTAGCTGCTGCAGCTATCGGTACATCTAAAGATACAGAAATTCGTGCTCAAAAATTAGTCGAAGCTGGCGTAGATGCATTAATTATCGATACAGCACATGGTCACTCTAGTGGCGTTATTCAAGAAGTTAAAAAAATGAAAGAAAAATATCCAGAGATTACAATCGTAGCTGGTAACGTAGCCACTGCTGAAGCTACACGTGCATTGTTTGAAGCTGGTGCTGACGTCGTTAAAGTTGGTATTGGACCAGGATCAATTTGTACAACACGTGTCGTAGCTGGTGTAGGTGTGCCTCAAATTACTGCGATTTATGATTGTGCTACTGAAGCTCGTAAATTTGGTAAAGCAATCATAGCGGATGGTGGTATTAAATTCTCTGGTGACATTATTAAAGCATTAGCTGCTGGTGGACATGCAGTAATGTTAGGAAGCTTATTAGCTGGTACTGAAGAAAGCCCAGGCGCAACTGAAGTATTCCAAGGCAGACAATATAAAGTTTACCGTGGTATGGGTTCTTTAGGCGCTATGGAAAAAGGGTCAAACGACCGTTACTTCCAAGAAGACAAAACGCCTAGAAAATTTGTTCCTGAAGGTATTGAAGGACGTACTGCATATAAAGGTCCTTTACAAGATACAATTTATCAACTTATGGGTGGCGTAAGAGCTGGTATGGGTTATACAGGTTCATCTGATTTGAAAACACTACGTGATGAAGCACAATTCACACGTATGGGCCCTGCTGGTTTAGCAGAAAGCCATCCACATAACGTACAAATTACAAAAGAATCACCAAACTATTCATTTTAATTTAAATCAAGTGTGATGAAGTCAATTTGTTAGAAAGAATGGGGAGCACTTTTCATTTTAAATGTGATTGTCATAGAGGTTGTTCACTTTTAAGAAAAATCTAAAAGCAATGCATTGTGGGAAGTGTCTCTCTATTATTTACATAAAATTCAATTAAAAGGAGATTCACAATTATGGAAATGGCTCAAGAGCAAGAGTTGATTCTTGTCTTAGACTTTGGTAGTCAGTACAATCAATTGATTACGCGTCGTATTCGTGAAATGGGCGTATACAGTGAATTACATGATCACGAAATTTCGGTTGATGAAATTAAACGTATGAATCCTAAAGGTATTATTCTTTCAGGTGGTCCGAATTCAGTATATGAGGAAGGTTCATTCACTATCGACCCTGAAATTTATAATTTAGGCATTCCTGTACTAGGTATTTGTTATGGTATGCAGTTGACGACTAAACTTTTAGGTGGAAAAGTTGAGCGCGCTAATGAACGTGAGTATGGTAAAGCAATTATTAATGCAAAATCAGATGAGTTATTCTTTGGGTTACCAGCTGAACAAACTGTATGGATGAGTCATTCTGATAAAGTAATTGAAATTCCAGACGGATTTGAAGTGATTGCGGATAGTCCAAGTACAAGTTATGCAGCAATTGAAGACAAAGAACGCCGAATTTACGGTGTTCAATTCCACCCTGAAGTACGTCATACAGAATACGGTAATGATTTATTAAGAAACTTCGTACGCCGTGTGTGTGAATGCACAGGCGAATGGACAATGGAAAACTTTATCGATATCGAAGTTGAAAAAATCCGTAAACGCGTTGGAGATCGCAAAGTATTATGTGCGATGAGCGGGGGCGTAGACTCATCAGTTGTAGCTGTCTTATTACATAAAGCGATTGGCGATCAATTGACATGTATCTTTGTTGACCATGGTTTACTTCGTAAAGGCGAAGGTGACATGGTTATGGAACAATTTGGTGAAGGTTTCGATATGAATATTATTCGTGTGAACGCACAGGAACGTTTCATGGATAAATTAAAAGGTGTATCTGATCCAGAACAAAAACGTAAAATTATTGGTAATGAATTTGTATATGTGTTTGATGATGAAGCGGCAAAATTAACTGACGTTGATTTCTTAGCACAAGGTACGCTTTACACTGATGTCATCGAATCAGGTACTAAAACTGCACAAACTATCAAATCTCACCATAACGTAGGTGGATTACCTGAAGATATGGAATTTGAACTTATTGAGCCGATTAACACGTTATTTAAAGATGAAGTGCGTGCATTAGGTATAGAATTAGGCATTCCTGAACATTTAGTGTGGAGACAGCCTTTCCCAGGTCCAGGTTTAGGAATCCGTGTATTAGGTGAAATTACTGAAGATAAATTAGAAATCGTACGAGAATCAGATGCGATTTTACGTGAAGTTGTGCGTGAGGAAGGTCTTGAGAGAGACATTTGGCAATATTTCACAGTACTTCCTGGCATTCAATCTGTAGGTGTTATGGGAGACTATCGTACGTATGATCATACTGTAGGTATTCGTGCAGTTACATCTATTGACGGTATGACAAGTGACTTCGCCCGCATTGATTGGGAAGTCCTACAAAAAATCTCAAGTCGTATCGTAAACGAAGTAGACCACGTTAACCGCGTAGTCTATGACATCACTTCTAAGCCACCAAGCACTATAGAGTGGGAATAATAACATAAAATGAAGAAACCTCTTAGGCATAGGCTTAAGAGGTTGTTTTTTATGATTTTTAAATTAAAAAGGGCGGAAAAAGGGCATATTAAATTAATTTGGCTCTACGTCAAATCGGACTGATGAGTCCAAATATTGAGATTAAGCAACCTTAGGTTGTTTAATCTCTTTTTTTGTTGTTGAGGCAAATAGTCG
>NZ_QJSN01000023.1:0-23477 GCF_003217445.1 Staphylococcus sp. AtHG25
TGAACGAAGTTATTGGCAATCCATTACTAGATAAATTTATGAAAGACCTAATCATTCAAATATTAGCAATGGTTTCAGAACAAGAACGAAATGAAAGTAAACGTAGACAAGCCCAGGGTATTAAAGTTGCGAAAGAAAAAGGTGTGTATAAAGGACGCCCTTTATTATATTCGGCCAATGCGAAAGATCCTCAAAAACGTATTATTTATCATAGAGTTGTAGAAATGTTAGAAGAAGGGCGAGCAATTAGTAAAATTGCCAAAGAAGTTAATATTACAAGACAAACAGTTTATAGAATTAAACATGATAAGGGATTATCTTGATAAATTGATTGTCAATGCAAATAAGAGACTCTCACAGTATCTCAAAACTCATATTATATTATTGAAATGATTTTTTAATAATTATACAAGAAAAAAGAGTGCGAATTCGCACTGTCAGTTTTGGAGTTATATGGCACAAATTTTGTTCTTTAAATGGCATAAATAATATTAAATAAGTTAATATTATCTATAGTGTTTAGTTTATAAAGTTATAAAAGGAGCCCGGGATTTATGTCCAGACTCGTATAGAATATAAGTATTTTAATTATTGTTTATATTCGTTGATTTATATTAATAAAATAAAATACCTAAAATAATACCTATCAAAACAATAGCCCAAGAAGGCAATTTAAAATACATTAATAATATGAACAATGAGCTGGCTAAAGCAAAATCTAATTCTGATTTAATCGTTGAAGTCCAAATTGGGTTATAAAAAGCAGCAATAAGAATACCGACTACGCCTGCACTTATCCCTTTTAAAAATCCTTCAGCATAAATATTAGATTTAATATTATCCCAGAATGGCAAAATTCCAAATAACAAAAGAAATGCTGGTAGGAAAATAGCAATAGTAGCCAAAATTGCTCCTCCAATCCCTTCCATAGACATACCAATGTATGAAGCAAACGTAAATAACGGTCCGGGTACAGCTTGAGCAGCAGCATAACCCGTTATGAAGTTATCGGGTGATATTAATCCTGATGGTACAAACTCATTTTTCAATAAAGGTAAGACAACATGTCCTCCTCCAAAAACTAAAGAACCTGATCTATAAAAACTATCAAACATTTTTAACCATAGATTATTTGTCATAGAACTAGCGATAGGTAATACAGTTAATAGTAAAAAGAATAATGATAATGAAACAAAACCTAATTTTTTAGGTAACTTAAATGATTTGTTTTTTATTTTGGTTCTATCTGTTGATGTTTGTTTTAGAAAGATGAGACCATATACACCAGTTATTGATAGTGCAATGACTTGTATATAAAGATTATTTATTACTAACGATAATATAAGAACAAATAATGCTAATGCAATAGTGGTTTTGGTATTTGTTAACTTTTTACCCATTCCTATAATAGCTTGGCCTACAATAGCAACAGCTACTAGTTTTAAACCTTGCATCCAAGTGAAACTTACATCACTATTTGTAAATAGCGCTGAAAAAATCATTAGTATAATTACAGATGGGAGCGTAAATCCGATAAATGAGATAATACCTCCTCCGATGCCGGCTCTTATAGTTCCTATACCAATACCTACTTGGCTACTTGCAGGACCAGGTAAAAACTGGCATAGTGCTACCAAATCAGAATACTCTTTTTCATCAAGCCATCTTCTTTTTTTTACATATTCATCATAAAAATAGCCTAAATGGGCAGTAGGTCCACCGAATGATAATAAACCAAGTTTTAATGCAACAAAAAAAATATTTATATATTTATACATAAAGGTCTCCTTATATTTCGTTGGTTAACTCTTTTAATTTTTCTCTAGATTCTTCTAAAAACTTTTCACCTTCTGGAGTTATTGAATAGTATTTTCTATTTTTTCCATTTACAGTTTTCGTGGTACTTTTTAAAAGGTTCTCGTTTTCTAGTGTATGGAATATTGGATAAAGGGTACCAGGACTCATATTATAACCATGTTCTTCTAATTCTTTAATCATCCAAGCCCCATATATTTTATCTTCTTTTGCATGATGTAATATATGGATATAGATAAATCCTAAAAATAGTTTTCGTTGTATTTTACTTTTCAATATATCTCTCCTTATTTAAAATCGAATTACGATATCGTAATTCGATTTTAATGTGTGTAAATACTCTTGTCAATTAATTTATTAAGTTTGAAATCAGTGAATTAGTAGTAAAAAACATCAAGTAGATACTTGATGTTTTTACTAAAATCTTTAATTGTATTACCTATTTCATCTCTAACACGTTGGAATTCTGGCCATTCTTTACCTGCAGGATCATCAAAACCCCAGTGTTCTTTTTGTACGTTTGGAGGTAAAATAGGACAATTATCGTCTGCATCACTACATAACGTTACGACCAAATCTGATTGTTTTAAAATATCATTATCAATCAAGTCTGACGTATGGTTTGATATATCAATATCTACTTCTTTCATAGCTTCTATTGCTTTAGGATTTACTCCATGCGTTTCAATACCTGCAGAATAGACATTCCAATCTTCACCCAATATTTCCCTTCCCCAACCTTCAGCCATTTGGCTACGACAAGAGTTTCCTGTGCATATAAAATAAATTGTTTTCTTATCCATAATTAAAGCCTCTTTTCTTAAAATATGATTAGTGTAAGGTATAAACCTAAGAGTGTTACAAATAGGACTGGAATAGTAATGATAATTCCAGTTTTAAAGTATGTCCCCCACGAAATCTTCACACCTTTTTGTGTTAAGACATGTAGCCACAATAATGTTGCTAAAGAACCAATCGGTGTTATTTTAGGTCCTAAATCAGAACCTATGACATTCGCATAAATCATACCTTCTTTCAATATACCTGTAGCACTGGATTGACCAATCGCTATTGCATCTATTAAAACAGTTAGCATGTTGTTCATGATTGAAGATAAGAAAGCAGCTATAAAGCCCATACCCATGATACTGCTGAACAACCCATAACTTGAAATATTTGTTAGGATATCCCCAAAAATCGTTGTAATACCTACATTTTTTAGTCCAAACACAACAAGATACATACCAATAGAGAATACAACAATATTCCATGGTGCTCCTTTAATGACTTGTTTTGTATGAACTGCTTTAGATTTACGAGCTAATATTACAAAGATAAGAGCAATAATACCAGCAATGATTGACACAGGTATTTTTGAATAAACTCACTAACAAGATAACCTACAAGTAGTATTGCTAATACAATCCATGAAAGCTTAAATAATTTAGGATCTGAAAGATTTTCTGTATTGAACATTTATAACACAATCATGATGAGAGTATTAATATAGATAATTATTTGAAATACTTTAGTTTACATAATAGGTCGTTATCAGAATTAAACAAACATCTTTTGTAGTAATCCATTTTTACGTTGTTTTAGTAATTCAATTTTAGCGTATTGTTTTCTTATTAATTTATCTAATTCATTGAAAAAGTATGCTATTTTATATTGTTCTTGTATCACTGGTAACTTTACTATAATACTATTAATTGAATCGTTATTTAATGTTACTCCTTTAACTGCTTGTGCACCAAAAGTACTTATATTTATAGAATTTAAATAGTAGTACATATACTCAGTATTAACATTACTTTCTTTCCATACGAAATGACATATAGCTTCATTTGTATAGATAGGTTCTTTTACTATAGCTAACTTACCTAAAGTCAATTTAAAGCTCATTATTAGAGTATCTTTATCTACTTTTACATGCTTTGATGCTCCTTTTTCAGTAATTCCTTTATTTCCTTTATACAAATATTTCTGTGTCATACCTGCTATAGATAACCAATTTTCATTTAATTCATCCCAGTATTCATCATTTTTTGTATTTGGAGTGAACCCTTTATTAACCTTAGAAATATCTTCAATCTTTTTAATAGACCAATCAGGATAACTGTTTCCATTGTCATCTTTAAATCTTAACTCTTGAGAAAAAATCTTTTGCATATATCCCTTTTTCTGTTCTTCTAATTTCACTAACTTTTGTTCCTCTAATTCAATTTGTCGGTCAAGTTTGCTGAAGAAAGTCCCCATTTTTTCTTCTTCTTCATATGAATAAGGTATATAAATATTTTGTGATTTCACTAAATCAGAATTTAAATTTACTTGACTACCAGGCTGACCATACTTATTCCATTTTAATTGAAAATTTTCTAACCAATTAAACATAAAATATAAATCAAATTTAGGTTTCATAAATATTAAAAAGCCATCATGTACTCCGGTTTTTACGTAATTAATAACTGGTTTTCCTACTGAAGCAGCAATACTTAAAAGTAAATGTGGTTCGTAGAGAACTCTAGTTTTCTTTTGTCCTTCAGTCGATAAATGCTGCTGTAAGAATTTAATTTTACCGTTTTGTTGAGTAACATCTGAAATTCTTAACCAACCAATATCACTATTATCATCGAACCATTTAGAATCTTTAATAGGTCTTGGAGAAGCACCACGCACTATATCCGCTAAGTTACCTAAATTCTCTAATTTCCATTCATTTTTAAACTCTGGGAATCTCAATTCTGGAGTATTTATTTGTTCAGTCATGTTTTAACACTCCTAATTCTCTGAGGTATTCATTGATTTCTGATTCTACATTAACTATTTCTTTATCAATATCTACTAGTTGTTGTTGGACTTGGTCTAAGTCAATTGGGTCTTCTTCTTCGAATGTGTCGACATATCTAGGGATATTTAAGTTATAGTCATTGTCTTTAATGTCACCTAATGAAGCGATATAACTGTATTTATCAATTGTTTCTCTGTTACGGTATGTTTCGATGATTTTATCAACATCTTCATCTGTAAGATGATTTTGATTTTTACCTTTTTCAAATGATTGTGATGCATCGATAAATACCACATTATCATCTATTTCACGGCATTTTTTAAACACTAAAATACATGTTGGTATTGATGTACCAAAAAATAGATTATTTGGTAAACCAATCACCGCATCTAAATAATTTTTTTCTTTAATAAGATATTGACGAATTACACCTTCAGCTTGGCCACGGAATAGGACACCATGTGGTAAAACGACAGCCATCGTACCTTCATCATCTAAATAATGAATCATATGTTGAATAAAGGCATAATCTGCTTTTTTTGCAGGAGCTAACTTACCGTAATTACTGAAACGTTCATCATCATTAAATTTATTATCTGCTGACCAATGAGCGCTATACGGTGGATTAGCCACAACAGCATCAAATTTCTCATCCATAAATGCTGGATTTTCTAATGTATCCGCATTTTGAATATCAAAGTTTTCATACCGCACATCATGCAACAACATATTCATTCGAGCCAAGTTATATGTTGTATTGTTACGCTCTTGACCATTATAACGATACACTTTCGTTTCTTTACCTACACGTAATAGTAATGAACCCGACCCACACGTAGGATCATAGACGTTTCTTAATTTATTTTTACCTTGTGTCACGATTTTCGCTAAAATTTTAGACACTTGTTGCGGTGTATAGAATTCACCTGCTTTTTTACCTGCATTTGCCGCAAAACGACCAATTAAGAATTCGTAAGCGTCACCTAACATATCAATTTCCATATCACTATGCACAAATGGCAGTTCTGATAAATGCACCATTACTTTACTAATTAATGACGTTCTATCTTTAACTGTGTTTCCTAATCGAGTCGAACTTAAGTCCATATCACTAAACAAACCAACAAAGTCTGCTTCACTGTCTTGGCCTAATGTTGATGTTTCAACTTTACGGATCGCTTGTGATAAATGTTCAATGTCGAAACGCTGGTTCTCAATTTCTTTAATCATACTGCTAAATAAATCTTGTGGTTCAATATAGTAACCCACATTTTCTATTAATTCTGCTTTAAGATCTTCTCTATATTCTTCTTCTTTCCATGCTTCTTCGTACGTTATTTCTTCGTCAGATAACGCTTCTGCGACTTCTGCTTCTGCTTTTTCAGATAAGAAGCGATAGAAGATTAATCCTAAGATATAATTACGAAATTCACTCGCATCCATGTTGCCTCGCAAATCATTCGCAATAGACCATAGGCGCTTATGTAATTCCTGTTGTTGTTGACGTTGCTTTTCTGTAATAGACAATGTGTCCTTCCCCCATTAATGATTATTTTGTATATCCGCTTTTATTAACTATATTTTTCTGTGACTTTTTCGACAAATGATGCAATCGCAGCTTTTGTTTGTCTTTTTTCTCGTAGTTTCATGCCAGATACTAAATCTTTAACTTTATCGTTATTAAGAATACCACTGTATTCAAATTCACTTGTAATGTTTTTCAGCATCTCTTCATTTACTGCTTTTTGATCCGCGAATTCATTAAATTCTTCTTCTTTTTTCGCATTTTCAAAGGTAACATATACTTCATCAAGATCGTCATCTTCTGATAAATCCGGAATAACCTTATTTATGAATTCCTTAATTAAATCACTTTTTAGACGTAGTTTAGGATCATCTGCCGTATCTAAAATACGTCTAATTTGTTCACGATTTCGTTGTTGTTCAACTTTATCTGTTAAATCAATTTGACGTACTAAATTCATAATGTAAGACACATTAATCGTATCGTTACGTAGTATTTCAATTTCAAAATCAATATCATTTAAAATGGATACTTTATTTTTATCATTTTTCGGTCCTTTTATTTGATCATAAATCGCAAAATATTTACTCTTATAATCTTCAAAGTCTTGTTCTTCCATACCAACACTTGAAGAGGTAAACTCAAATTCATCAAATGCCTTCATTCTTAATACCAGTTTAGACACTAAACGATAGGCTTCGACAAAGGCTTTCTTTCCTTCATCATCTTGGACTTCATCCATATGTTGCGGTGTCGGTGAAATAGCTTTTAATTCAGCTAAAGCATCGACGAATTCAGCTTTGTATTCATCGTAGCTCTTCATTAATACACGATCGGTATCTTCTGTTTGTGAAAATAATTGAAGTGCATTATCCGTTGCTTTTTTTAAATCGCGATAATTCACAATTTTACCGAAGGGCTTTGTTTCCTTTTCAACTCGATTCGTACGTGAATAGGCTTGGATTAAGCCGTGATGTTTAAGATTTTTATCAACATATAATGTATTCAGTACTTTACTGTCAAAACCTGTTAAGAACATGTCAACAACAATTAGGACATCGATTTTGTTATCTTTAACCCCCTTTTTCACATTTTTAGATACGTTATTAAAGTATTCTTGGATTGTGTCTGTTGTAAAATTCGTATCAAAAATCTCATTATAATCTTTCATTATTGTATCTAAATGTTCACGTGTTGTTTCTACTTTCATCTCTTCATTGTTAGCTTCTTTGGTTTCTTCATTAGGTTCAAGTGAATAGACACCTGCTACCTTTAATGGGCGGTCATATTCTTGATTAACCTTTTTAAAAGATTTATAGTACTTGATTAATGCAGGAATACTTTGTACCGTTAAGATGCTTGAATACTGTCGATTTCGTGTGTATTTATCATGATTTTCAATAATATGTCTGACAATCAACTCGATACGATTATCTGACATCCATACCTCATCTTTATTAATATCTTCGACCATATCATCTATTTCAGTTTCAATAGTATGTTCTTTAATTGTATTAATATAATCAACAGAGAACCCTAACACGTTACCATCATGAATCGCATCTTTAATTAAATATGTATGTAAGCATCTACCAAAAATATCTGCCGTACTGCGTCCATCTTGACTTTTATTTTCTTCAAAACGAGGTGTGCCAGTAAATCCAAAGTATTGCGCATTATTAAAGTACTGACGTATGATGCGGTGCATATTACCAAATTGACTACGATGACACTCGTCGATGATAAATACGACTTTATCTGTTTTATATTGTTCTAAAGCGTCCGCATTGTTTTGAATCGCTTTAGACATCTTTTGTATCGTTGTAACAATGAGTGGCAAGCTCTTATCATTCAACTGACGCACTAATTGTGATGTGTTTTTCGTTTTATCGACGGCGCCTTTTGAGAATTTGTTAAACTCTTCTTCCGTTTGACTGTCTAAATCTCTGCGGTCTACTAAGAATATCACCTTTTTAATATTTTCCTGTTCTGATAATACCTGACTGGATTTAAATGATGTTAAAGTTTTACCACTTCCGGTTGTATGCCAAATATAGCCATTGTTTGAGGTTTCTGTTGCTTGATGTATTAATGCTTCTACGGCATGTACTTGGTATGGGCGCATCGCCATTAACACTTTATCTGTTTCATTAATAATCATGTAACGTGAAATCATTTTCGCAATGTGACACGGTCTTAAAAATGTTTCGGTAAAATCATTGAGTGTGTTAATGCGTTTATTATGTTTATCACTCCAATAAAACATATGGCTCTTATAAATTTCACCATCATTATTAGAGATATAACGTGTTTCTATTCCATTACTAATAATGAACATTTGAATATAGCGGAACAGACCTGTGTAATTTTGTTTACGATATCGCATTACTTGGTTAAATGCTTCATTGATATCAACGCCTCGACGTTTGAGTTCCACCTGAACTAGTGGTAATCCATTGATAAGAATCGTCACATCATATCTTGCTTTGTATGTATCTTCAACGGACACTTGGTTCGTCACTTGGAATTTATTTTGACACCAGTTCGCAGTATCTAAAAAGGATAAATATACTTCTGATTCATCATCGCGTTTTAATGGTAATTTGTCGCGCAGGATACGTGCACTTTCAAATATTCCTTTACCATTAATCATGGTTAATAAGCGCTGAAATTCTTTATCTGTTAATGGTTGGCCATTTAATTTATCTTTATGACGTTCGTTTAATATAGAACGAAAATTATCTAATAGTTGTTTATCGTTTTTAATTGTTACGATTTCATATCCATTCTCTTTTAATTGCTTCATCATTTCCTTCTCTAAGGAAAACTCACTCTGGTACGCCAATTACTACTCATCCTTTATTTATTACTATTTATTTTAATATATCATATTAATAGAAGCGAACCTTTATCTTTTATTAACATAAGTGATGATTATAGGTAGTTAATTTGTCTTTCTTCTAATTGGCCCTCTAGTCTTTGTATATTTCATTACTTTCTAAGGCCAAGATTTGTTGATTTTCTAAAAAAACTATTTAACGTATTGATATTGTCATTTTGCTAATTCAATAACAAAAATAGAATTGTATTATATAAAAATTAAAAGGGTATATATTTTTAGGAGGGTGATTTAAATGAAAGCAGTTACTTATCAAGGACATAAAAATATGGAAGTTCGTGAAGTAAACGATCCAACGATAGAAGAATCAACAGATGCAATTATTAAAATAACAGCTTCAGGTATATGTGGTTCTGATTTACACCTTTATCATCAAGGCGATTTATTTATGGATCCTGGTTTTGTTATCGGACATGAGCCAATGGGAATTGTAGAAGAAGTAGGAAAAGACGTTAAGACTTTAAAAAAAGGGGATAGAGTGGTTATACCTTTTAACATCGGTTGTGGTGACTGCTTCTATTGTAATAACCATATGGAGTCTCAATGCGACAACTCTAATCCATCCCCTGCAAATTGGAAAATGGACAATGGTGGACTTTTCGGTTTTGGTGCCATGCACGGGAACCACTGGGGAGGACAAGCAGAGTATTTAAGAGTTCCATTTGCTGACTTCTCTTCTTTCAAAGTTCCAGATAGTGATTTGAAAGACGAACAAGTATTATTTTTATCTGATGTTGTGCCAACAGCTTATTGGAGTGTAGAACATGCGGGCGTAAAATCTGGTGACACTGTTATTGTTCTAGGTTGTGGTCCAATCGGTTTAATGGCACAAAAATTTGCTAAATTAAAAGGTGCTGAACGTGTGATTGCCATTGATAATGTGGAACATAGATTAAACCATGCGAAAAAATTCAATGGTGCTGAAGTGTATAATT
Source organism: Staphylococcus sp. AtHG25 (assembly GCF_003217445.1). Taxonomy (NCBI): domain Bacteria; kingdom Bacillati; phylum Bacillota; class Bacilli; order Caryophanales; family Staphylococcaceae; genus Staphylococcus; species Staphylococcus sp. AtHG25. The sequence goes on from NZ_QJSN01000023.1 coordinate 9,966, forward strand.
TTTCTAAAGAAGATAATATTGGAAAATTACTTCGTGAAAATACACGTGGCGGTGCAGATGTTGTAATAGATTGTGTGGGAATGGATGGACAAGTCGCTCAAGATGATTTAGAGATTAGTTCAAACTCAGCACAACGCGGTAATATTAGTCCAATTATTACAGCAGCAGAATCAGTAAGAAAATTTGGTACCATTCAATTAACTGGTATTTATGCTACACCTGCAGATAATTTTCCAGTAGATTTAATTTTTAATAGAGATGTTCAAATAAAAAGTGGTCAAGCGCCAGTTATTCATCAAATGCCAAAATTATATGAAATGATTAAAAATGAAGTGTTTGATCCAACAGAAATTATAACGCATACCATGCCTTTAGAAGAAGCAAAACAAGCGTATGATATTTTCGATCAGAAAAAAGATAACAATATTAAAGTCGTTTTAAAACCACAATAATAAATGCATAAAGGAGTCTATATACAGATTATGACCAGTATATAGACTCTTTTATTAATTTCATGTGCTAATTTTCAGAATCGTTAAATTATAAAATTTCTAAATCTAATCACTGCTATATGAAACTATCAAACAAATTTAATCGTTTGCTATATATAATTTCAAATGCTTAGATGTTAATGTTTTATTTTCTTTAACAAAGTTCATAGGCGATCCACTAAATTGTACTTTTCCCCCATCTAAACCAGGACCTGGTCCTACATCTATAATCCAATCAGCTTCACACATTGTTGATAAGTTATGTTCAATTAAAATAACAGTATTATTTTGTTCAATAAGGTCATTAAAACAGTTTATCAATATAGGAATATCAGCTTCATGTAAACCTGTCGTAGGTTCATCAAATATAAAAATACTATCTGTAACATCATCATTTAAATATTGGGCTAATTTAACGCGTTGAATTTCACCACCTGATAATGTAGATAGAGGCTGACCAAGGGTTACGTAATTTAATCCAGTTTTACTTATAGCTTGTAACTTAGACTGAATGTCTTTTTCTTTATCAAAAAATTTTATACCTTCGTCAACAGTCAATTCAAGGAAATCAGCAATAGAATAGCCATCTATAGTTGCATTCAACACTTCTGGCTTATAACGTTTACCGTTACACACTTCACATATTTGTGAAAATTCGCCCATAAATGCAAGCTCTGTTTCAATATAACCTTTACCTCCACAATTGGGACAAGCTCCTTTCGAATTATAACTAAACATAGATTTATTTAATCCAGTTTCTTTACTGAAAAAATTTCTGACTCTATCAAAAATACTTAAAAAAGTTAGTAAATTAGACCGATTGGAACCTTGTATCGCTTTTTGATCCATAAATACTGCATTATCATTCTTGGCAAAACCGCCCTTAACAAGTGAACTTTTCCCAGAACCTGCTACTCCCGTTAATACTGTCAAAACATGCTTAGGTATATCCACTGTCACATTATTCAAATTGTTTTGGGTCACTGGTCCAAGATGATAAAAACTCTTTGGTTCACGTCTCTCATTTTTTAAGTGATGTTTGATACGTAGTGCTTCCCCAGTAGATGTATCTGAAGACAATAATTCTTTGTATGTTCCCTCAAACGTTATCTCTCCACCTTGCGTTCCTGAACTTGGTCCCATATCAATAATATAATCTGCTTCTTTAATTACATCAGGATCGTGTTCTACAATTAATACTGTATTACCTTTATCTTTTAAAGATTTCAAAATTTCATTTATTTTTGTAATATCCTCTGGATGTAAACCAACACTGGGTTCATCAATGATATAAACCAAATCAGATAGCGAACTGTTCAAATGTCGTATTAATTTAAGACGTTGTGCTTCTCCACCTGATAAAGAAGTGGTTACACGATTAAGCGTTAAATAACTTAATCCTATATAATCAAGGGCTTCTAATTGCTTTCGAAGTGGTTCAATAATAAATTGAGCTGTAGAATTGTTTAATTTATTAAGAAACACTAAATTTTCTTTTACAGTCATTTGTGTAAAATCTGAAATATTTTTTCCCTTAATTTTACAACTCAAAATTTTTGAATTTAAACGTTGACCATTACAGGTTGGACAAGTTTTATTTTCTACAACATTTTTAAGATGCTTAGCGTAACGTTTCTTGTTAAATTCTTTATCCCCTAAGAATATCCTTCTAAACCTAGGTATAAGCCCTACATACTTTGCTGATTTTCGCCATTCTTCGGGCGGTTTTTTTAATTTTATTGGCTCCTGATACAAAAACAAATCTAATTCTTTTTTTGTATATGCTTTTAATTTTTTATCATTATCGAATAGACCACTATCACGATAAGCTTTCCCTCTTTCTTTATCAGGGCCAAAAGAAGGAAAATTAATAGCACCTTCATTTAAAGATTTGTTCCAATCTAAGAGTTCATTTAAATTAATGTCTTCAATGTAACCTAATCCTTCACATGTTTTACACATACCATTGGGACTGTTAAATGAAAAAGCATCTGAATAACCAACAAAAGGTTCACCTACCCTTGACCACAACAATCTAACAGAGGCATATATATCAGACACTGTACCTACAGTAGAGCGAGAATTACCATTAAATCTTTTTTGACTAATTGTCATTGCTACAGGAAGATTTTTAATTTCTTTTACTTTTGGTTTAGGTTGCTGATTTAAATGAAATTGAATATAGCTAGAATAACTTTCATTTAAAAGTTGTTCAGATTCAGCAGCTATTGTATTGAAAACCAGTGATGACTTACCTGAACCAGAACGTCCTGTAAATACTGTAATCAAATGTTTAGGTATAGTTATATCTATATTTTTTAAATTATTCTGTGAAGCTCCTATAATAGTAATATCATTCATAAATTCACCCTCCATTATAATTTTTATCAATTGATTAAATTATCACACTAACTTAATTTATCTTTTTCTTCCTAAGTTTCATTATTCCATCTTTTGGACTAGCAGTACTAGCGAAGCCTATTTTTGCAGCATTAGCTGATACGGTTGATATATCTAGACATATAATTGTATCTGCGTATCAATTTGGTCAATATGCGTTATTCACATTGGTTCCGTTTCGTTTGGCCAGTTGTTATCTTTGTACTTGTATTCGGGGATAGCATATTAGTAACTCAAGTTATATTACATTAATATAAACATCTTTTAAAATTAATTTTATGTTTTCGGTTTATTCATATAATGTCTCAACTAAAAAAATATCGCCAAATTTTTTAAATTTGGCGATAGTCATTAAGACAATGAATATTGATAGATATCACAAAATTATGCTTCTAATTTTTTAATAATCTCTCTATTGAAATCATCTAAGTCATCTGGTACACGACTTGTTACAATATTGTTGTCTACTACAACTGATTCATCAACAACATGTGCTCCTGCATTAGATAAATCTTTACGTACATTGATAACACCAGTTATTGTACGTCCATTTAAATCATCAGTATCAACTAATAATAGTGGGCCATGACAAATCGCAAATGTTGGTACATCATTTTGAGTGAAATACTTAGTAAATGTACCATAACGACCTTCTTCATCACCACGTAAATGGCCAGGTGAAAATCCACCAGAAATTAATAATGCGTCATAATTTTCTGGTTTAGCGTCTGCGATACTAACATCTACAGTTACTTTTTCACCGTGTTTACCAACAACTTCATGATTAGCTGTATCACCAATAATCTCAGTCTCAAAACCAGCATTTTCTAATGCCTCTTTTGGACTAGTTAATTCTATATCTTCAAATTCATCTGCTAAAAGGAGGGAGTTTAAACATATATTAAAAATGGTTAAGCATTTCCATCAATTATATCACGACATTGTTTAGCAGCAGCTTTTGGATCGTCAGCGTTTGCGATGCCACCACCAACAATAATTAAATCTGGTTGTTCAACTGCCACTGATTTAATTGTATCGGGTTTGATACCACCTGCTACGGCTACTTTTGAATTTGAAATAACTGATTTAACAGTACGTAAACTTTCTAAAGGTGATACGCCTTTAGCTTGTAAATCATAACCAGTATGTACTGCAATATAATCAGCACCCATTTTATCTAATTCAGCTGCACGTTGTTCTAAATTTTGAACCGCGATCATATCAACTAATAATTCTTTGCCATGGTTATGTGCTTCTTCGATAGCACTTTTAATTGAAGCATCTTCAGAAACACCCAGAATTGTTACGATGTCAGCACCGAATTTGACAGCTTGACTTACTTCATAACTAGCAGCATCCATAATTTTTAAATCTGCTAATACTTGTGTGTTAGTGACTGATTTACTCATATGTTCAACAGCAGATAGTCCTTCATTAATAACAATTGGTGTTCCAATTTCTACGATATCAATGAATTCCTCTACTTCTTGAGCTAATTTTGCTGCTTCTTTTTGGTCTAATAGATCGATTGCTAATTGTAATTTCATTAAAGTTTCTCCTCTCTATCTTTTATAATGCTATTATGGTATTAGTTGTTTAGAATAACAATACTGACATTTTTGTCACTATATAAAAATGGAGGATTCGTTTTGTTAATTGAATATAATAATAAAGAATTTTATACATCGAAAGATTTAGCCTTGTCTGTCATTGGTGGAAGATGGAAAATTGCCATTGTTTACCATCTTTTGCAGAGTAATTGTTTAAGGTTAAGTGAATTACAAAATAAACTACCTGATATTAGTCAGCGAATGTTAATAAGACAACTTAGAGAACTAGAACAAGACAAAATCATTGAAAGGACGGTTTATCCAGTAGTCCCTCCTAAAGTAGATTATAGGTTGACTGAAATAGGATTAAAGCTTGATAAAGTAGTCTTTTCAATTTGTGATTGGGGAGATGATTTTCTAGATACACTTAAAAACAATAATCGTAGATATTGACATGACAAATGATTATCAGAAGTTCCATCACTATAAAAGGTGTATCAAGGATTTATAACACCCTTGATACACCTTTTAAATTCATTTTTAATTACCGAAGAATCGACTCCAAAATCCCTTTTTAGGTGGTTCTACCTCTCTATTATCATCAGGATCACTCTTCGTTTCTTCAACGAACTTATCCTCTTTTGTTAATTCACCTTCATTTGTACTGTCGTTCTTTTTCTCTTCGGCTATATCCTTGTAATTTACTTCTGTTGGTTGACGCTTTGTTTGTTGTTGGTTGATATTTTGCGATTCTTCAGTAAAAGTTGCTTCTTGCGGATTAATGTTTTGTCTATTATTCGTCGCTGTATCAAAAGAATAATTGAGCTGTCTTTCTTCTTCTAATTGGCTTTCTAGTTTTTGAATTTTTTTATTGCTTTCTAATGCTAAGACTTGCTGATTTTCTAAAAGTCTATTAAGTGTATTTATTTGTTCTTTATCTCTATTTGCCTGTTCCTTATATATATCTAGCTGAATATGTAACTGCTTTATTGTTTCATCTTTTACCTGATTATTATCAGAATCAGAATTTTTTTCATTTATTTTACTTTCAGCATCAATGCTCTTTTTCTGATTTTTTTTAATTCTATTTACTACTACAATCTCATCTTCACTAGATAAGTAATTTACGTTATCAATTTTTTGAAATTTTACATTTGCTTTTTTAGCGTTATTATAAACTGTCATTTTTGTCACATTTAGTTCGTCAGCGATTTTCTTCATACTTTTCATATAGTAGCCTCCGTATAACTATATATGATATTTATCATAATTATATAGTTATTATACTTACCATATCAACACTTTTATACTTATGCATAAAAGGTATACACATAATTATACGAATTTATTTTACTCTCTTTATATACTTCTTATATGCCTTTTATACGTATTGTAATAGCTTTCTTTATATAACATTTCGTATCACTATATAAAAACAAAATATAACCTTTTATCATTCTTACATGATATATACACTAAATATATATAAAAAATGTAACAAAGATTTGAAAAATGTTATTATAAATAGAAAGAAGCCTAACTACGGGAATAGTTAGGCCTCGATGGTAATAAAAAAGTTGTTTTTGTACAGTTGTTGTATTCATATTATATATATTAAGAATTATTAGCGCAAGTCTAATACATATATACTTACTTATGACTTTTTATTACCTCTTTTAAAAATCTAAATATGAAAGAGGTTTTTTGTATGTCTAATTTTAATATTAAAGAAATCCAAAAAGAAAAATTCTATCGATTGCCTAAAGTATTTTTTACAAATCCTAAATATACTAAATTGTCCAATGATGCAAAAATAACTTGGTCAATATTAAGAGACCGTTTAGATTTATCTATAAAAAATAATTGGATAGATGAAAATGGAGATATATTCTTTATATATACTAACGAAAAGTTAAAACAAATCCTAAATATTAGTAGCCCAAACAAATTATCTAAAATAAAGAAGGAATTAACTCGAGCTGATTTGTTTAGTCAAATCAGAGTGGGATTAAATAAACCTAATAAACTATATCTAAAAAAACCTGAAGTAACAAAAGATGATGTATATTGTATTACACAACAAGAAAATGACGTAGAGCAGCAATATTCTACGGATGTATCAAATTCATACATCCAGAAATATGATAATGATACATCAGGAAATATTAAAATGATATATCATGATATATCAAAAAAATACACTAATGATACTGATTATAATGATACTGATTATATTAAGACTGAGAGTAATGATACGGATGATTTGAATGATAAGAAATTAACATATCCTAGTAATCATACAAATCATTCAAATCACTACCATTCAAATTTTAATAATGAAGCTTTAAAATTCCAATTACTCGAAGAACTACCGCAAAGTATTCAAAGGTATTTAAGTAACTTTTCTGTAAATGAAATTAAAATCATCAAACCTGTATTATTAAAAGCCAAAACGTCCTTTAATAATTCTATTGATACATATTACTTATTAGAAGATATGGAAATCGAAATACTTCACGTTCTTAAACGTTTCAAAGCTATGCTTATTCAAAAAAATGAAACCGTTGAATCAATGCAAGGATACTTAATGAAATCTCTTAAGTCTGAATTCGCTGAAATGCATACACTTAATAAACGACGTGATCATTTACCCATCACTTCTTTATTTAATCAATAATGATTTAATTAGAGAGCATCTTTAAATAGATGTTCTCTTTTTTTATTTACTAGTGGTTGCTAAGGCAACCACCTAGATCAAACAAAAGTAAGGGAGGGATAACAAAATAACATCCACACAATGTCACAACCTAGCATGCCGCTATTAAAGAAAGGAGGAACACTTATGCGTAATAAGAAAAAGATTAAAGTTACTTTGGCAATGATTAATGTTCTTTTAACTGCAGTCGAACTTTATTTTCAATGGCAATCGAGTAAATCTGAAAATGAACTGTAGTTAAGCAAGTACGTGGGACTAAAACGTTTCTGTTTTAGTCCTATTTTTTCTATAAACAGTTATTATTCGTTTAAAAATGGCTCAAACATGTCGCATAAGATGAAAAATAAAATGATCATTTAACGTTGTTTTAACTTTAAAGAATATAAAAACACTAACCGTTTTTATATTCTTTAGCAATCTTTCTTAGTTATAAAAGTGACTTAGTAAAATCGTTTTTGCTATTTATTTTGTTAAAGATTGGAAAGAAAAGGTTGAATTTATTATTCCAAAAAATCAAAATTCAGATTCAATTGATATACATCATAAACAAAAAGTAAGTCGTTAATGTTCAAGACATGGGTCGAATGTAATTTTAAATTTGAATTTTTTCTATCCCAAACTAAGTAAATATTTTTACTTAGTTTTCTCTTTTTTTATCTTCAATCATTTTACTAACAATGGTTATCTTGAAAATAAAAATAAGCACTTAAAGTAAAAAGTGAACAAGAGAATAGCCACTTTTGTCTTAAAGCACGTTTTGTTTTTGGAAATATTACAAACATGAGAGTCTTTTTAAAGAGTATTTGACATGAGCATAAGGAAATCCAGTACCACCTTCGGTGGTATTCAGCATAGCTGAAAGATTTACCTTTTATTCGTTCAGCTCAATTGTTCACCATAAATAGCTTAAAAGCTTTATATAAAGGTAATTATAAGTATTCTTATGCGTTGAATCGAAGGGTGTAATATGATACTTTATTGCAGACTCTTTACAATTATTACAAGACCACTTTTAATTGTCTGAAAACTCCTTTTTTTGTTGATTTCATAGGCTTCAGTCGACGTCGAGACTCTTAAGAGTCTTAATTTTTTTAACCAAAGACTCTTAAGACTCCTACTTTTAGTATTAATTTCAACAACAAAATCACTAAAAAAGTAATCTAAGCAATTCATACATTTGTTTCACTTTTTGAAATTGATTAAATACGTTTTTCTCAATATCAAATCCAATAATGATCATATTATTTATTTTTAAGTTCAAAAAAAAGAGAAAGAATAAAACAATTTCTATACTTTTCTATGCTCAATTTTATTGAAAAGTGAATCGAAATAAAGATCATTTTATTTTTTATTAACTAGAGAATTAAAAAAATATAAAGTGTTTAATAAGATTCATTGATATGATTATACTCAAAATTTTTAATTTTAATCTTCCTAAAATTATTTTAGCGAGTATCAAAATTATTTTAATTAACTATAAAATGTTAATTGAAAAGCAAAGTATTATTTATTTTAGACTGTCTAAAGAAATAAAATAGAACGGAAAACATGCCAAATTGCATTTTCTAAAAGAAGGTGATTTGACAATATATTTTTACATTTGGAATAAAAAAGAGTATTTAACGAGTGACCTTTTTGATTTAACAGAAAGTGAAAAACAAGAAATTAATCATCAAGTGATTGATGAAATTGAAGAAGAAAAATAAAAACAAATTTTCTTAAACGTTAGCAAAAAGGTAGCGTTTTTTTGTTAAAAATATGTTAAAAATACTTGGGTACAAACAGGGTACAAAAATAAAAAATGATAGCAAATTTCCCTTATGCTCTTACAAAAAATTTGGAGCCAATTCAAAATTTGGTGTTTTTTTGAAAAAATTGCCACTGCAGGAAGTAAAAAAGTTGATGAGTTTTTGAGCCATTTTATGTCAATTTTTAATTTGCATATAACTGGACAATGTCTAAAAAACGTCACTGGTTTTGCTCAAATTTTTGTTTGTGAAATTAAAATATATTTATTTGGCTCATATTTGTGTTTTAAGAGCGTATATAAGTTTTTGATATAAAACTATATGATTTATCCCTAATTCTTTAAAATGCCCCCCTTAAAATTCAAAATAAGGGCATAAAAAATAAAAGCTACCCCAAAATTGAGATAGTTTTTTTCTTTCGACGCCGTATCGTCGATGGAATTCAAAAAAGTTATGGGCTATAAATCTACATCACTTTTTCAAGAATGTAGTAGCAATATTCAAGACAAATTAATTTTTATAACTGTTCGGAATATCTCAAGCCGTTTCTTTAATTTTGAAATAAAAAATCGACGAAGGTCGATTACGATTTTGCACACGTCGATTTATCCGACGTATAAGTGCGCCCTTACGGGATTTAACTAGATTATAACGATGAATTTTGGACCTGTAAATCAATAACCATTGTGTCTACAAGTTTTGGGTTTGTTAAGGGTTCCGAGGCTCAACGTCAATAAAGCAATTGGAATAAAGCACCTATGATTATTTAAAAAAATAAGTTATAATACATTCAAAAATATTTTTGAATGAGGTGTAATTATGATTCAGACTATTGTAACTGCTGCTATTCTTTATATTGCGACAGCATTAGACTTATTAGTGATTTTATTAATGTTCTTTGCTAGAGCAAAGACTAGGAAAGAATATCGAGATATTTATATTGGTCAATATGTAGGATCTGTAGCATTGATTGTCATAAGTTTATTCTTTGCCTTTGTCTTAAATTATGTTCCTGAAAAATGGATATTAGGATTGTTAGGGTTAATACCGATTTATTTAGGAATTAAAGTGGCTATTTATGGGGATAGTGACGGAGAAGAGAGAGCTAAAAAAGAATTGAATGAAAAAGGATTGTCTAAATTAGTTGGTACGATTGCAATTGTTACGATAGCAAGTTGTGGTGCTGATAATATCGGTTTATTTGTTCCCTATTTTGTGACATTAAGTGTTACTAATTTATTAATTACTTTGTTTGTCTTTTTAATTTTAATTTTCTTCTTGGTATTTACTGCACAAAAATTAGCTGATATTCCAGGAGTTGGAGAAATTGTTGAGAAATTTGGTCGTTGGATTATAGCTGTTATTTATATAGCTTTAGGTTTATTTATCATTATAGAAAATGACACTATTCAAACAATTTTAGGATTTATATTTTAATTTAGGGTGTGATTTCATATGAGTTATGAAAATGCTTGTGATGTGATCAGTGTACATGAGGATAAAGTTAACAATGCTTTAAGTTTTTTAGAAGATGATAAATCTAAGAAATTACTTAACATTTTAGAAAAAATTTGTGATGAGAAAAAATTGAAAATCATATTATCTTTGATTAAAGAAGATGAGTTGTGTGTTTGTGATATTTCTTTGATATTGAAAATGAGTATTGCTTCAACTTCACATCATTTAAGACTTTTATATAAAAATGAGGTACTTGATTTTTATAAAAAGGGAAAGATGGCATATTATTTTATTAAAGACGATGAAATAAGAGAGTTTTTCTCTAAAAATCAGAAGGGTTTTTGAAACGAGTTTCTTCTTGTCTTGATACTATAAAAATAAGCAAAGATATAACATAAAATGACTTATCGGAAGTACATATGCTTCAAAAGATACAGATGGTATAATAATGGAGTCGCCTATCTCTCAGGCGTCAATTTGACGTAGGGAGGAGGTGTTATTCATGTTGGAAATCCTTGTTCACATCACGACCACAGTCATCAGTGGTTGTATTATTGCGTTATTTACGCATTGGCTGCGTAATCGCAAAGACAAATAGGTGACAATAGCCACACCTACAAAAATCCCCTCACTATTTGCGGTAGTGAGGGGATTGGTGTATCCATGCTGGATTCCTTGTTAAGTGCATTATAACATCATAGTGCGTAGGAATGCAAAAGAGTATTTATTATTAATTAAAAAACATAAAGTTATATAGTTTGAAATTAATATTTGTTTTTTATTCCAAATTTAAATTAATTTTCCTTGTATTAATAAAAATAAATTCTCTGTTATTATCCATAATACCCAACCATCTAATTCTTACTTGGGGGATTTTGCCAATAACCTAAATTAAGAAACCACTTTCTAACATTATATTTGCCCACTAAATTGTTATTGAAAATAAATAAGATATACTACTTATAGATATTTCACTCTAAGAAAATTATCTATCCCAATATCTTGCATGGCCAAATGCTTCAACAATCGTTTCAGGATTGTCTGAAATAAAGACACCTGGCGCATCTAGTTTTAATTTAGCTTCTTTTAATTGCTCTGCAGCCTGTTCATTAAACACTAGTGGTTTGTTGTGTTTATAAGCCATTTCAGCAAATGCTTCCGCATCGGGATTTAAGTCTGAACCGTCTGATAATATAATTAGACTATCAAATAATGTTGGATGTGCAGTCGCATAAGTTTCTGTCACGCCAAAGTCTTCATCAATATCTTTAGGTTGCTTACCTACAAATGCATAGTTTAATTTTTGTTGTGTGAATGTTTTGGCATAAGATTTTAACGTATCTTCTGAAATATCCCCATTTAATAAAACCGCAACTGAATGTCCAGCTAATGGAATATCAAATTTTTCCATAGTCAACTTACTATCTTTCGCATCAGAATCGACTTCTTCATTTTGCTCAGGTACTTTAACGCCAACATTTTTGGCTATAGTTTCAGCTAGTTGTCTATCAACTTTGTTTAATTGGCTAACTGCATTTTCTTTTACCATGATTGATTTACACATGCCAATTTCGAATGAGAAGCCATCAACCATATGCTGATACTCAGCTTCAGTTAAACTATTTAAATATAACTTAGGTTGTGAGTAATAATCTTTGAAACTTTCGCTTCGTTTTCTAATCTTTCTACCTTCTACTTTTTCTTGATAATGTTCATAGCCACCCTCTTCTTTTGATGTTGTGTGTGGCTCATTATCATTTAAAGCATTGTTGTGATAAGCCGTTTGCCCTTTATGCACATGCTGTTGGTGCATTGCATCACGTTGATTATTGTGAACTTCATTGACTGGTCTATTGATAGGAATTTGGTTAAAGTTTGGTCCACCAAGGCGTGAAATTTGAGTATCTGTATAGGAGAATAAACGGCCTTGCAATAATGGGTCGTTAGAAAAATCAATACCAGGCACAATGTGACCAGGATGGAACGCAGCTTGTTCAGTTTCATCGAACACATTACTAACATTTTGATTTAAAGTCATTTTACCAACACGTTGTACTGGCACTTGATCTTCTGGCCAAATCTTAGTCGGATCTAAAATATCAAAATCAAAATCAAATTCTTGATCTGGGGTAATGATTTGTAAACCTAATTCCCATTCAGGATAATCGCCTTTTTCGATTGATTCATATAAATCTTTACGATGGAAGTCTACATCTTTACCATGTAGGATTTGTGCTTCATCCCATACAAGAGATTCTAAACCTTGCAATGGTTTCCAATGGAATTTAACAAAATAAGACTGTCCTTCGCTATTTACTAAGCGAAACGTGTGGATACCAAACCCTTCAATTTGTCTAAAGTTTTTCGGAATCCCTCTATCACTCATCGCCCACATCGTTGTGTGCGTGGATTCTGGGTTTTGTGCGAAGAAGTCCCAGAATGTGTCGTGTGCAGAGCCACCTTGTGGCATTTCATTGTGTGGTTCTGGTTTAACAGCATGGATTAAATCTGGGAATTTAATTGCGTCTTGAATAAAGAATACTGGTATATCGTTACCTACAAGATCAAATATACCTTCATCCGTATAGAATTTTGTAGCAAAACCGCGTACGTCTCTTACTGTATCTGGAGAACCTTTTGACCCTTGAACAGTTGAGAATCTTACAAATACAGGTGTCGTTTTATCTGGATTTGTTAAAAAATCTGCATACGTATATTGTGATAAATCTTCATATACTTTGAATTCACCATGTGCACCGAAACCACGTGCATGCACGATACGTTCTGGAATACGCTCATGGTCAAAATGCATTATTTTTTCTCTAAAATGAAAGTCTTCTAATAAACTAGGTCCACGTTCACCAACAGTTAAAGTATTCTCATCTTCACTCACTTTAACGCCATTATTTGTAGTCATGGCTTTACCGTCATTATTCTTTTCATCTTGTTTTAACTGATCTAGTTTGGTTCTGTTGCAAAGTTGAATTTATAGTATAATTTTAACAAAAAGGAGTCTTCTGTATGAACTATTTCAGATATAAACAATTTAACAAGGATGTTATCACTGTAGCCGTTGGCTACTATCTAAGATATGCATTGAGTTATCGTGATATATCTGAAATATTAAGGGAACGTGGTGTAAACGTTCA
>NZ_QJSN01000024.1:0-359 GCF_003217445.1 Staphylococcus sp. AtHG25
CCCAACTTCGGTTATAAGATCCCTCAAAGATGATGAGGTTAATAGGTTCGAGGTGGAAGCGTGGTGACACGTGGAGCTGACGAATACTAATCGATTGAAGACTTAATCAATTTATTTCAATGTTTTGCGAAGCAAAATGATTTACTTACTATCTAGTTTTGAATGTATAATCATTCTCTTGTCTGGTGACAATGGCAAGGAGGTCACACCTGTTCTCATGCCGAACACAGAAGTTAAGCTCCTTAGCGCCGATGGTAGTTGGATTTACGTTCCGCTAGAGTAGGACGTTGCCAGGCAAATTATTGAGACCGAAAGGTCTCTTTTTTTATGCCTAAAATTAAAACCGAAGGTTTAATAAG
>NZ_QJSN01000024.1:455-23360 GCF_003217445.1 Staphylococcus sp. AtHG25
GGATTTACGTTCCGCTAGAGTAGGACGTTGCCAGGCAAATTATTGAGACCGAAAGGTCTCTTTTTTTATGCCTAAAATTAAAACCGAAGGTTTAATAAGATATCAACAAATCAAAGTGTAATAGCTTTACGAGAAGAAAGCGTTTGAAGCCGATGAATTGAGAAAATTGAGAAGCGAGTTTAGTTGAGCTAAAAGAGCAAGCAATTTTAGAAAATAAAGAAGGATGCGAGTGCTTGTCTCGAAGTAAAGTAAGCTCCTTAGCGCCGGTGGTAGCAGATTTACGTTCCGCTAGAGTAGGACGTTGCCAGGCAAATTATTGAGACCGAAAGGTCTCTTTTTTTATGCCTAAAATTAAAACCGAAGGTTTAATAAGATATCAACAAATCAAAGTGTAATAGCTTTACGAGAAGAAAGCGTTTGAAGCCGATGAATTGAGAAAATTGAGAAGCGAGTTTAGTTGAGCTAAAAGAGCAAGCAATTTTAGAAAATAAAGAAGGATGCGAGCGCTTGTCTCGAAGTAAAGTAAGCTCCTTAGCGCCGGTGGTAGCAGATTTACGTTCCGCTAGAGTAGGACGTTGCCAGGCAAATTATTGAGACCGGAAGGTCTCTTTTTTTATGCCTAAAATTAAAACCGAAGGTTTAATAAGATATCAACAAATCAAAGTGTGATAGCTTTACGAAGAGTAAGCTTTTGAAGTCGATGAACTAAGAATATGGTTGAAATAGCATTTAACATCATGTAGTATATTTACTATATTAAATATAATAAATATATCATAAAGGAGAACGACGGACAATGAGAATTGGTTTATTATTAATAAGACTTATGTTAGGTATTACATTTACAATACATGGTGCTCAAAAAGTTTTTGGTGGCTTTAAAGAGCCAATGGCAATGATATCTGATTTAGGTTTCCCTGCCTTCTTCGGTGTTATTTTAGGATTATTTGAATTCATCGGAGGCATTTTAATGATTATTGGTTTATTTGCTAATTATATAGCTGCCGGCTTTATCATAATTATGCTTGGAGCTTTATTTACTGTTCATCTGTCACAAGGTTATATGACATCTGAACTTGTGATTATACTATTGGTGATGAGTGTAGCTGTATTGATTTCTTATAATTGGAAGAAAGCACTTGAACTTTATTAAGAAACTATTAATGTCTAATTATTACTTAATATAAACGATGGCACGTCGATAAGTTTTTAACTTATGGACGTGCTTTTTTCACTATACAGTTAATGATTTTATTAAAACGTCAGTATGCTCTTTAAGTTTATGATTCGGAATACCACCAAATCCAATAATAAATTTTGGAAGTAGTTCGTTTTCTTCCGCATAATTGTAAACGTTTAATTTTAATTTCAATTTCTCAGCACTGTGGAGGCATTGAGACATTGTAAGTCCATTGTCAACAGTTATTGTAAAATGCATTCCTGTTAAAGCACCTTCGATTTTTAATTGATCTTCATGTGGCTTCAAACGTTCTAATATATAATTTAGTTTCTCTCTATAAATCTTTCTCATTTTATTTAAATGACGCTCAAAACTTCCAGATGACATGAAGTTAGCAATAATTTGTTGGATATGAACAGGTACTGTGTTGCTTTCTTTATAAGGCATTGACAAATAAGATTGTAATAATTTTTGAGGTAAAACAATATAAGCAATACGGCAACTCGGGTAAAGTGACTTTGAAAATGTACTAATATAAATCACTTTGTCATTTTTATCTAAACTTTGTAAAGCTGGAATAGGTTTACCGTAATATCTAAATTCTGAATCATAATCGTCCTCAATTATATATCGGCTATTTTGTTGATGTGCCCATTTAATTAACTGTGTTCGTTTCTTTAAATTCATGACATATCCTGTAGGAAACTGATGTGACGGTGTTATATAAACAATATCGTTATTAGAATTTATGATGTCAATCATATTAATTCCATCTTTTTCAACTGTTGCCTGTATATAATTATGCTTGTTTTTATCTAAAACATGTTTTATGGGCGGATAACTTGGTTTTTCTATTATAAAAGATGATGTTTTAAGTAAATCTGTAATCATGTTTAGCAACTGCTCTGTAGAAGATCCAATGACGATTTGATTGGGATGACACGAAACCCCTCTACTATTAAATAGATAATGGGCAATTTGTTGTCGTAAATTTAATTCCCCTTGGATATCTCCTTTTTCTAAAAGTGCTAATTCATTATCTTCAAAGGCTTCTTTTGCATACTTTCGGAAAAGGTTGAGAGGGAAGTATTCTGCATCAATTTCAGCTAAATTAAAAGCATACTTGTATTGTTTACTCTCAGGTGTCTTAGGTTCGATTTCTATAAATTGATTATTAATATTGATGACAGGTAATGACTGAATATCGGAAACATAATAGCCAGAACGTGGTTTAGAGTATATAAAACCTTCATCAAGTAGTAGTTGATAGGCGTGCTCAATCGTCGTATGACTAAGAGATAAATGTTCACTTAACTGGCGTTTCGATGGAAATTTGTCTTGTGCTTGGTATTGACCTTCAATAATTTGGTTCTTCAATTGTTCATAAAGTGATATATATAGTTTTTGCTTTTTCATTTTAATAACTGACCCCTAATTTTATAAATAAATTGTACCTTTTTAAATATCAGTTTATAACTTAAAATGAATTTAATCAAATTGGAAAAGGGGTTAATTTTATGTCTAAAATCGTAGGATCAGATCGAGTTAAACGAGGAATGGCTGAGATGCAAAAAGGCGGCGTTATTATGGACGTTGTTAATGCAGAACAAGCTAAAATTGCAGAAGAAGCTGGCGCAGTTGCGGTTATGGCTTTAGAACGTGTACCATCTGACATCAGAGCAGCTGGTGGGGTAGCACGTAGCGCTAATCCTAAAATTGTTGAAGAAGTTATGAATGCTGTATCAATTCCAGTTATGGCGAAAGCACGTATTGGTCATATTACTGAAGCACGTGTGTTAGAAGCTATGGGCGTAGATTATATTGATGAATCAGAAGTGTTAACACCTGCTGATGAAGAATATCATTTAAGAAAAGATCAATTCACGGTTCCTTTTGTATGTGGTTGTCGTAACTTAGGTGAAGCTGCGCGTCGTATTGGTGAAGGTGCTGCAATGTTACGTACTAAAGGTGAACCTGGTACTGGTAACATTGTAGAAGCAGTTAGACATATGAGAAAAGTTAATTCAGAAGTTAGTCGCTTAGTTGTGATGAATGACGATGAAATTATGACTTATGCTAAAGAACTTGGTGCGCCTTATGAAGTTTTAAAACAAATCAAAGATCACGGACGTTTACCAGTAGTTAACTTTGCAGCTGGTGGCGTTGCTACACCTCAAGATGCTGCTTTAATGATGGAATTAGGTGCTGATGGTGTATTTGTTGGTTCAGGTATTTTCAAATCTGAAGATCCTGAGAAATTTGCTAAAGCAATTGTTCAAGCTACAACGCATTACCAAGATTATGAGCTTATTGGCAAATTAGCTTCAGAATTAGGCACAGCAATGAAAGGTTTAGATATTAATCAAATCTCATTAGAAGAACGTATGCAAGAGCGTGGTTGGTAATATATGAAAATTGGTGTATTAGCATTGCAAGGTGCCGTACGTGAACACATCCGTCATATTGAACTTAGTGGTCACGAAGGTATTGCAGTTAAAAAGGTTGAACAATTAGATGAGATAGATGGGTTAATTCTTCCAGGTGGCGAATCTACTACATTGCGAAGATTAATGGATTTATATGGATTTAAAGAAAAGTTACAACAATCTGATTTACCAATTTTTGGCACATGTGCAGGTCTTATCGTACTAGCGAAAGATGTCGAAGGTGAAACTGGCTATTTGAAGAAATTAGACATAACTGTTGAACGTAATTCATTTGGAAGACAAGTAGACAGTTTTGAAGCAGAGTTAGATATTAAAGGTATTGCTGAAGACATTGAAGGTGTATTTATTAGAGCACCTCATATCGCTAATGTTGAAGAGGGCGTAGAAATATTAAGCACAGTTGGCGATAAGATTGTAGCAGTAAAGCAAGGCAAGTATTTGGGCGTATCATTCCATCCGGAATTAACAGATGACTACAGAGTAACGCAATACTTTATTGATCATATGGTTAAATAAATGAATAATGGCAAGTTTGGGGACGTTTTAAAAGTCTTCAATTTGCAAAAAATAACCTAGAACTTCTTTATAAATTGGAAGTTCTAGGTTATTTAATTTCAATATTAGATAAAGAAACCAGCAATTGCAGCTGAAATGAATGATACTAATGTTGCACCAAATAATAACTTAAGTCCAAAGCGCGCTACGACATCACCTTTTTCAGAGTTAAGTGATTTAATGGCACCTGAGATAATACCGATTGAACTGAAGTTTGCGAATGATACTAAGAATACAGACGTTACACCTTTCGCATGTTCAGATATATCTTTTAAGTTACCTAATGATTGCATTGCAACGAATTCATTAGATAATAATTTAGTTGCCATAACGGAACCTGATTTAACAGCGTCTTCCCAAGGTACACCAGCTAAGAATGCTAATGGTGCAAAGACAAATCCGATTAATGTTTGGAAGTCCCATTTAATTGCGCCGCCTGATAATAAGCTAAATGCACCACTTACTAAACCGTTTAATAATGCGATGATTGCAATATAACCAATTAACATTGCGCCTACGATTACTGCAACTTTGAAACCATCTAAAATGTATTCTCCTAACATTTCGAAGAATGACTGTTTTTTAGTTTCGCTTTCGTCTACTAATAGTTTATCGTCTTCTTCATTAACTTTATAAGGGTTAATGATTGAAGCAATAATGAAACCACCAAATAAGTTTAATACAACAGCTGTAACAACATATTTAGGTTCAATCAATGTGAAGTATGCACCAATAATTGACGCTGATACTGTAGACATTGCTGAAGCTGTTAATGTGTACAAACGTTGTTTAGGTATGTAAGGTAACTGTTGTTTCAATGAAATGAATACTTCAGATTGACCTAAGATTGCAGCAGCAACTGCATTGTATGATTCTAAACGTCCCATACCATTAATTTTAGAAATTAAGAATCCTAAAACATTAATAATCCATGGTAAGATTCGAGTATATTGTAAGATACCAATTAATGCTGAAATAAATACAATTGGTAGTAACACACTGAAGAAGAATGGTGGGTTTTTAGGATCTACAAACTTAAATCCGCCAAACACGAAGTTAACCCCTTCTGCAGCTTTTTGTAATAAGTAGTTAAATCCTTCCGAAATGCCCCCAATAACTGTAATACCTGCTGTCGTTTTCAATAAAATAAACGCGAACACAAGTTGGATAACTAATAAAATACCAACATACTGCCAGCGGATATTTTTTCTGTCAGAGCTAAACAAAAATGCAAGTGCCAAAAAGAAAATTATCCCTATAATCCCAATAAGAATATGCATAATTCTACTCCTTTAAATTTACTTAACTAATATAATACAATAAATTCTTACATGTAACATCAATAATTTTAGAAAATTAAAAAACAAATTGGTTGAAAAAGGTCAAAGATGCTCATATAATATAGTCAAAGAAGGTCAAAAGAGGTGGTAAATCATGCACAACATGTCTGACATCATAGAACAATACATTAAAAAGTTATTCGAAGAAAGTAATGAAGACGTGGTAGAAATTCAACGAGCAAATATTGCTCAACGGTTCGACTGTGTACCTTCTCAATTAAATTATGTCATTAAAACTAGATTCACAAACGAACATGGTTATGAAATAGAAAGTAAACGAGGTGGTGGAGGTTATATCCGAATCACCAAAATTGAAAATAAAGATGCAACGGGGTATATTAATCATCTGTTGCAAATCATTGGGCCATCCATTTCCCAGCAACAAGCTTACTATATTTTAGATGGTTTGCTAGATAAAGGTCTCATTAGTGAAAGAGAAGCAAGAATGATTCAAGTTATAGTTGATCGTGAGACTTTGAAAATGGATGTTGTTGCTCGAGATATTATTAGAGCGAATATTTTAAAACGTTTGTTACCAATCATTAATTTTTATTAATAGAAAAGCGAGGTGTCTATGTGTGCTTTGCGAAAACTGTCATTTAAATGAAGCAGAGGTTAAACTTACAGTAAAAAGTAAAGAAGGCACTTCTGAGAAATGGGTATGTTCTATATGTGCTCAAGGTGAAAACCCTTGGCAACAAAATGAAACGCCATCCCCACATTCTCAGTTTCAAGACGATATTGAAGAAGCATTTGTCGTCAAACAAATATTGCAACATTTGGCAACGAAACATGGTATTAATTTCCATGAAGTAGCTTTTCAAGAAGAGAAGCGATGTCCAACGTGTAAGATGACATTAAAAGATATTGCGCATGTAGGGAAATTCGGGTGTGCAAATTGTTATGCCACTTTCAAAGATGACATCGTAGATATAGTAAGACGCGTACAAGGTGGACAATTTGAACACGTAGGTAAAACGCCTCGTTCTTCTCATAAGAAACTTGCCATCAAGAAACAAATTGAGGAAAAAACAAAATATCTCAATGTACTAATAGATGAACAAAACTTTGAAGAGGCTGCTATCGTTAGAGACGAAATAAAAGCATTGAAAGACGAGAGCGGGGTGGAGCGCAATGAGTGATATGAATGCTCATATCAGTGAATGGATGAAGGAAACTGAAGAATCTCCAATTGTTATGTCATCAAGAATTCGATTGGCTAGAAACTTAGAAAATCACGTTCACCCACTCATGTTTCCATCAGAACAAGATGGCTTCAGAGTTATAAATGAAGTACAAGATGTATTGCCTGATTTAGATTTAATGCGTTTGGATACAATGGATCAACAAAACAAAATGAAACTTGTTGCAAAACATTTAATTAGTCCTGAACTGATTAAACAACCCGCATCAGCAGTGTTATTGAATAAAGATGAATCAATAAGCATTATGATTAATGAAGAAGATCATATACGCATACAAGCAATGGGCACCGATTTATCTTTACAAGACTTATATAACATAGCTAGTGAGATTGATGATACGTTAGATCAATCACTAGACATTAGTTATGATGAACATTTAGGATATTTAACTACGTGTCCAACAAATATTGGTACAGGTATGCGAGCAAGTGTGATGTTACACTTGCCAGGATTATCCATTATGAAACGTATGAATCGTATTGCACAGACAATTAATCGTTTCGGTTTTACAATTCGAGGTATATATGGAGAAGGCTCGCAAGTCTATGGCCATATTTATCAAATCTCAAATCAATTAACACTTGGTAAGACTGAAGATGAAATCATAGATAATTTAACTGAAGTTGTTCAACAAATCATAAATGAAGAAATGCAAATTCGTGAACGTTTGACTCAATACAATGAATTAGAAACGCTAGACCGTATTTATCGGTCATTGGGTATTTTACAAAATAGTCGGATCATTTCAATGGAAGAAGCTTCTTATCGTTTAAGTGAAGTGAAATTAGGTATCGATTTAGGGTATTTAACATTGAGTGATTTTAAATTTAATGAATTAATGGTAAGTATTCAATCAGCGTTTATCTATAACGATGAAGATGAAACAATCTCTGTAAATGAAAAGAGAGCAAATATATTAAGAGAATATACTCAATAGGAGGTACAAAAATATATGCTATTTGGTAGATTAACTGAACGTGCACAACGTGTCCTAGCACACGCACAAGAAGAAGCAATACGTTTAAATCATTCTAATATAGGTACAGAACATTTGTTATTAGGTTTAATGAAAGAACCAGAAGGTATTGCTGCTAAAGTATTAGAAAGTTTTAATATAACCGAAGATAAAGTGATTGAAGAAGTCGAAAAATTAATCGGTCACGGACAAGATCAAACAGGAACATTGCATTATACACCAAGAGCCAAGAAAGTAATTGAACTTTCAATGGATGAAGCAAGAAAGTTACACCATAACTTTGTAGGTACAGAACACATATTACTAGGTTTAATTCGTGAAAATGAAGGCGTAGCTGCTCGCGTATTTGCTAATCTTGATTTAAATATTACGAAAGCGCGTGCCCAAGTCGTCAAAGCGCTAGGTAGTCCTGAAATGAGCAATAAAAATGCTACAGCAAATAAATCAAATAATACCCCTACATTAGATGGATTAGCACGTGATTTAACTGTCATTGCCAAAGATGGAACGTTAGATCCAGTTGTTGGTAGAGATAAAGAAATTACTCGTGTAATTGAAGTGTTAAGTCGTCGTACTAAAAACAATCCTGTACTAATTGGTGAACCCGGTGTAGGTAAAACTGCAATTGCAGAAGGTCTTGCTCAAGCTATTGTTAATAATGAAGTACCTGAGACACTTAAAGGTAAACGCGTGATGTCACTTGATATGGGAACAGTTGTAGCTGGTACTAAATATCGTGGTGAATTTGAAGAACGTTTGAAAAAGGTAATGGAAGAAATTCATCAAGCTGGTAACGTAATCTTATTCATTGATGAATTACACACATTAGTTGGTGCTGGTGGAGCTGAAGGCGCAATCGATGCGTCAAATATATTAAAACCAGCATTAGCACGTGGTGAATTACAATGTATCGGTGCGACAACATTAGATGAATATCGTAAAAACATCGAGAAAGATGCAGCGTTAGAACGTCGTTTCCAACCTATTCAAGTTGATGAACCAACAG
Organism: Staphylococcus sp. AtHG25; assembly: GCF_003217445.1. Taxonomy (NCBI): domain Bacteria; kingdom Bacillati; phylum Bacillota; class Bacilli; order Caryophanales; family Staphylococcaceae; genus Staphylococcus; species Staphylococcus sp. AtHG25. Next base: position 9,165 of record NZ_QJSN01000024.1, read on the forward strand.
TTGAAGACACAATTGCAATTTTAAAAGGATTACGTGATCGTTATGAAGCGCATCACCGCATCAATATTTCAGATGAAGCACTTGAAGCGGCTGCTAAATTAAGTGATCGTTATGTATCAGATCGTTTCTTACCCGATAAAGCAATTGATTTAATTGATGAAGCAAGTTCAAAAGTAAGACTGAAAAGTCATACAACACCTAACAACTTGAAAGAAATTGAGCAAGAAATTGAAAAAGTAAAAAATGAAAAAGACGCAGCAGTTCATGCTCAAGAATTCGAGAATGCTGCTAATTTACGTGATAAACAAACTAAACTTGAAAAACAATATGAAGATGCCAAAAATGAGTGGAAAACAACTCAAGGTGATCAATCCACTTCTCTATCTAAAGAAGATATTGGTGAAGTCATTGCAGGTTGGACAGGTATACCACTTACAAAAATTAATGAAACTGAATCGGATCGATTATTAAATCTTGAACAAACGTTACATGATAGAGTTATTGGCCAAAATGATGCTGTAACTTCTATTAGTAAAGCGGTACGCCGTGCTCGTGCAGGATTGAAAGATCCTAAACGTCCAATCGGTAGTTTTATCTTCTTAGGTCCTACAGGTGTAGGTAAAACAGAATTAGCTAGAGCATTAGCAGAATCAATGTTTGGTGAAGAAGATGCAATGATTCGCGTTGATATGAGTGAGTTTATGGAAAAACATGCTGTGAGTCGTTTAGTTGGAGCGCCTCCAGGCTATGTAGGTCATGATGAAGGTGGCCAATTAACTGAGAAAGTAAGACGTAAACCATACTCAGTTATCTTATTTGATGAAATCGAAAAGGCGCATCCAGATGTATTTAATATTCTATTGCAAGTTCTAGACGATGGTCATTTAACTGATACAAAAGGACGTCAAGTTGATTTCCGAAATACAGTGATTATCATGACTTCAAATGTCGGTGCACAAGAATTACAAGATCAACGCTTTGCTGGTTTCGGTGGCGGTTCTGAAGGTCATGACTATGAAACAATTCGCAAGACTATGATGAAAGAATTGAAAAATTCATTCCGCCCAGAGTTCTTAAACCGTGTTGACGACATCATCGTATTCCATAAACTTTCTAAAGATGAATTGAAAGAAATCGTTACAATGATGGTTAATAAACTAACACAACGACTATCTGAGCAAGATATTAATATTGTTGTAACTGATAAAGCAAAAGAAAAAATTGCTGAAGAAGGCTATGATCCAGAATACGGTGCCCGTCCATTAATCAGAGCTATTCAAAAAACAGTTGAAGATAACTTGAGTGAATTAATCTTAGACGGTAACCAAATTGAAGGTAAAGAAGTTGTCATCGACCATGATGGTGATGAATTTAAATATAATATCAATGAAAAAAATAATGGTATTTCAGATGAAGGCAATGAAGTAACTGAAACTGAAGCATAATACAATAAAATTAATGTTAAATATAAGCTGAGACATATCATACTCGAATGTCTCAGCTTTAATTTTTAATGATTTCAATGAATTAATTTTAATCATTATAAGTATTAATCATCTCAAAAATAAATAGAACCAAATTTATACTAAATTGCTTAAGTTTACATTTGTCATTGTGCAACGTTACATATAAAATAGATTTGTTCAAAGAAAAATCGGGGGTGCAATTTTGGCCAAAAAGAAAGTGATTTTTGAGTGTATGGCTTGCGGTTATCAATCTCCAAAATGGATGGGAAAGTGTCCTAATTGTGGGTCATGGAATCAAATGGAGGAAATTGTTGAAAAAGCTTCAAATCCTAAGCACGGCGTAAAGACATCAACGTCTAGCGCGAAAGTCCAGAAATTAAATGATATCAAGAATGAAGTGACACCGAGAGTTCAGACAGAATCAAAAGAGTTCAACCGCGTTTTAGGTGGTGGCATTGTAAGTGGTTCTTTAGTGTTAATAGGTGGAGATCCTGGTATCGGTAAATCAACGCTATTACTGCAAATTTGTGCATCATTGTCACAAAAATTAAATGTACTGTATATTACAGGTGAAGAATCATTAAATCAAACTAAACTACGTGCCGATCGACTAGATGAGGATTCGAGTAATTTAAATGTGCTAGCAGAAACGGACTTAGAAGTAATACATCAAACAGTTCAACAAGCGCAACCTGATATTTTAGTTGTGGATTCCATTCAAACAATATATCATCCAGAAATTAGTTCAGCACCTGGTTCTGTGTCTCAAGTAAGAGAAAGTACACAGAGTTTAATGAATATTGCTAAACAAATGAATATTGCAACATTTATCGTCGGACATGTTACGAAAGAAGGTCAAATTGCAGGACCACGTCTATTAGAGCATATGGTTGATACAGTATTGTACTTTGAGGGAGATGAGCATCATGCTTATCGTATCTTGAGAGCGGTTAAGAACCGTTTTGGTTCTACTAATGAAATGGGCATTTTTGAGATGAAACAAAGCGGATTAAAAGGCGTTCATAATCCTTCAGAAATGTTCTTAGAGGAACGTTCTACCAATGTGCCGGGATCAACGATTGTAGCAACTATGGAAGGTACACGACCTCTATTAATAGAAGTTCAGGCCTTAGTGACGCCTACAACATTTAATAACCCTAGACGTATGGCAACAGGTATAGATCATAATCGTTTGAGTTTATTAATGGCTGTATTAGAGAAAAAAGAAAACTATTTATTACAACAACAAGATGCATACATAAAAGTAGCTGGTGGCGTACGATTGACAGAGCCGGCAGTTGATTTAAGTGTTATAGTAGCAACAGCTTCAAGTTTTAAAGATAAAGCAGTAGATGGGCTTGATTGTTATATTGGGGAAGTAGGTTTGACCGGTGAAGTGAGACGTGTTTCTCGAATTGAACAACGTGTTCAAGAAGCAGCTAAATTAGGCTTTGAACGTGTTATTATTCCACAGACAAATATCGGTGGATGGCAATTTCCTGAAGGCATTAAAGTAGTTGGAGTGTCTACAGTACATGACGCTTTAAAATATGCATTCAAATCGTAAATATAGTGAAAAAGAGGTGAGACTTATGAACGTATTAAAAGGAATTGTAATCATAATATATATTATTCTAGGTGCTGCACTTGGTATTTTACTAATACCTGAAATACTTAAGGATTTTAATATTAATGGTTACCCATTTTTACATAACTATTATATAGATGGCTTAATTGGAATAGTAGTATTTTTCTTGATTTTTGGCTTCTTTATTAATAAAGTTACGAAGACTTTTAAAGCCATTGAACATTGGATTATGCAGCGCAGTGCTGTTGAAATTTTATTTGCAACACTTGGACTTATCATTGGATTATTTATATCAGTTATGGCTTCATTTATTCTAGAAATGATTGGAAATACGATATTAAATCATCTAGTACCGCTTATTATTACATTATTGCTATGTTATTTAGGTTTCCAATTTGGTTTAAAAAAGCGTGACGAAATGTTAATGTTCTTGCCGGAAAATATGGCACGCTCTATGTCTAAAAGTAATATTAGTGCTGTACCTAAACTTTTAGATACAAGTGCAATTATCGATGGACGTATTTTAGATGTCATTCGATGTGGTTTTATAGATGGTGAAATCCTTATTCCGCAAGGCGTTATTAATGAACTTCAAGTTGTAGCTGATGCGAATGATAGCGTGAAACGTGAAAAAGGACAACGTGGCTTGGATATATTAAATGAATTATACGACTTAGAGTATCCTACACGCGTGATACATCCACAAAAGTCTCACAGTGATATAGATGAATTATTGGTGAAGTTAGCACAGACTTATCATGCGCATGTGATTACTACCGATTTTAATTTAAATAAAGTATGTCACGTGCAAGGAATTAAAGCTTTAAACGTGAATGACTTATCTGAAGCAATTAAACCAAATGTTCATCAAGGTGACCGCATTAATATTCTATTGACTAAAATGGGTAAAGAGCCTGGTCAAGGTGTAGGCTATTTAGATGATGGCACAATGGTAGTCGTTGACAATGCGAAATCACTTGTAGGTAAACATGTAGATTTAGAAGTCATCAGTTTATTACAAACATCATCAGGGCGTATTATTTTCGCTAAAAAAATAGACGATTCAGAGTAATGATAAATATGTTCTTTAAACTTAGAGATTAAGAAGATACGTTCAATTATAAAAAATTAAATTATTGTAAGTGATTAGGTTTCATGTGAAACGCTAAATGTGGAGGGGACTCTTTTCAAGAAGCGAAGCATGGAACATATTTACATAAAGTAGATGTATGAATTAATGATTATCTATAGCGTAAACAAGTGACTTATCAAAGTATTGATTTAGTGCTACAATAATGAAGAAATGCGAACTTTTATCTAAGGGTAATGTAAAGTGGAAAGTTATTCGGGAACATGTCTAAAATGATAGTTTAGAATAGCTTTTTTTCTAATGGTTTGAAGATGTTTCTTACTGGCGTAGAACGACTCGGTTAGAGTGTAAAGTTTGTAGCCTGTATTAGATAAAGCGTATAAATTCGAAGTTAAAACATAACTAATATTTATAGGAGTGAATACGATGAGTGAACGTATTAGAGTGAGATATGCGCCAAGTCCAACTGGATATTTACACATTGGTAATGCAAGAACTGCATTATTTAATTATTTATTTGCTAAGCATTATGATGGTGATTTCGTAGTGCGTATTGAAGATACGGATAGTAAACGTAACCTTGAAGATGGTGAGTCATCTCAATTTGATAACTTAAAATGGTTAGGATTAGATTGGGACGAATCAATCGATAAAGACAAAGGTTATGGACCTTATCGTCAATCAGAACGTGGTGATATCTATAATCCACTTATTCAACAATTATTGGACGAAGATAAAGCGTACAAATGTTACATGACTGAAGAAGAGCTTGAAAAAGAACGTGAAGATCAAATCGCACGTGGTGAAATGCCTCGTTACGGTGGTCAACATGCACATTTAACTGAAGAAGAACGTCAACAGTTTGAAGCTGAAGGTCGTCGCCCATCAATTAGATTCCGTGTGCCTCAAGATCAAACGTATACGTTCAATGATATGGTTAAAGGTGAAATTTCATTCGATTCAAACAATATAGGTGATTGGGTTATCGTTAAAAAAGATGGCATCCCTACCTATAACTTTGCTGTAGCTATCGATGATCATTACATGGAAATTTCCGATGTTATTCGTGGTGACGATCACGTTTCTAACACACCAAAACAACTTATGATTTATGAAGCATTTGGTTGGGAAGCGCCACGCTTTGGTCATATGTCGCTAATTGTTAATGAAGAACGTAAAAAATTAAGTAAACGTGATGGCCAAATTTTACAATTTATTGAGCAATATCGTGATTTAGGTTACTTGCCAGAAGCGTTATTTAACTTTATTACATTATTAGGTTGGTCTCCAGAAGGAGAGGAAGAAATCTTTTCTAAAGAAGAATTTATTAAAATCTTTGATGAAAAACGTCTTTCTAAATCACCAGCGATGTTCGATAGACAAAAATTAGCATGGGTTAATAACCAATATATGAAAACAAAGGATACTGACACTGTATTTGAACTTGCATTGCCTCATCTTATTAAAGCTAATTTAATACCAGAATCTCCAAGTGAAGATGATAAAGAATGGGGTCGCAAATTAGTGGCACTATATCAAAAAGAAATGAGCTATGCTGGCGAAATTATACCTTTATCTGAAATGTTCTTCCATGAAATGCCTGAATTAGGAGAAGAAGAACAAGAAGTCATTAATGGAGAACAAGTTCCTGAATTGATGACACATTTATATGGTAAATTAGAAGCTTTAGAACCATTTGAAGCGGCTGACATTAAGAAAACAATTAAAGAAGTACAAAAGGAAACAGGTATTAAAGGTAAACAATTATTCATGCCTATTCGTGTTGCTGTAACTGGTCAAATGCACGGCCCTGAATTACCTAATACAATTGAAGTATTAGGTAAAGATAAAGTACTTTCACGATTGAAAAAATTCGTGTAAAGGACATCAGGCAAGTTGCACGAATGAGATGCTAATTTAACATATCTAACACTTGAAATTTTACATTAAAGCAAATATGATAAAGTTAAAGATGGCGAAGCCATTTTGGTATGAGTATTTAAAGGCGAAGGATTAGTAAATATTGGACTATGATATCAGAGAGTGTACGGATGCTGTGAGTACGCCATAGACGATGTTGAATGCACCTTTGTATAATCAACTAAATATAGTAAATGAGTATGATAAAGTGAATCTAGTAACCTATAGTTATATAGACATACTAGCTTGCATTTATCTAGAATACAGAGTGGAACCGTGCAGTAGCGCCTCTAGCATCTTAAGTGTTAGGGGCGCTAATTATTTTATTTAGAATGTATTTAAGTATTTTGCTATTAAATTTGGAAATTTTTAAACTTTTAAAAAAACTGAGGGGGCGACAGTCTTGATAAAAAGAATGAGAGACGATGTGAAAATGGTATTTGAACAAGACCCAGCAGCTCGTACAACATTTGAGGTTATTACAACATATGCTGGATTACATGCAGTTTGGAGTCACCTTATTGCACATAAATTATATAATAAGAAACGCTATGTATTGGCGAGAATTATATCTCAAGTATCACGTTTCTTTACAGGTATTGAAATACATCCGGGCGCGAAAATTGGCAAGCGCTTATTTATAGACCATGGTATGGGTGTAGTAATTGGTGAGACTTGTACAATTGGTGATAATGTGACTATTTATCAAGGTGTAACACTGGGTGGTACGGGCAAAGAAAAAGGAAAACGTCACCCTGATATTGGCGATAATGTATTAATCGCAGCTGGGTCAAAAGTGTTAGGTAATATTCAAATTGATTCGAATGTGAATATTGGTGCGAATTCAGTGGTATTACAATCAGTTCCAAGTTACACGACTGTAGTCGGTATTCCGGGGCATATTGTTAAACAAGAGGGTAAACGTATCGGTAAAACATTTGATCACCGTAATTTACCTGACCCTTTATATGAACAAATTAAGCAACTAGAAAAACAACTTGAAAAAGCGAAGAACGGAGAGATTAAAGATGATTACATTATATAATACATTAACGCGTCAAAAAGAGACATTTGAACCTATCGAACCAGGTAAGGTGAAAATGTATGTCTGTGGTCCGACAGTATACAATTATATTCACATTGGTAATGCACGCCCTGCCATAAATTATGATGTTGTACGTAGATATTTTGAATATAAAGGATACGAAGTGATTTATGTTTCAAACTTCACAGATGTAGACGATAAATTAATAAATCGTTCTAAGGAATTGAATGAGAGTGTACCGGATATTGCAGATAGATACATTAAAGCGTTTTATGAAGATGTTGGTGCATTAAACGTTAAGAAAGCGACTTCGAATCCACGTGTAATGAATCATATGGATGAGATTATTGATTTTATTAAAGAGCTAGTTGATGAAGGTTACGCCTATGAGAGTGACGGCGATGTCTACTTTAGAACACGCAAATTTGAAGGTTACGGTAAATTAAGCCATCAGTCATTAGATGATTTAAAGGTAGGAGCAAGAATAGAAGCTGGGGAACAAAAAGAAGATGCGTTAGACTTTACTTTATGGAAAAAAGCAAAACCAGGTGAAATTAGTTGGGAAAGTCCTTTTGGTGAAGGGCGTCCAGGTTGGCATATTGAATGTTCAGTAATGGCGTTTCATGAACTAGGCAAAACAATTGATATTCATGCTGGTGGTTCTGACTTACAATTCCCTCATCACGAAAACGAAATTGCGCAATCAGAAGCGCATAATCATGCCCCATTTGCTAATTACTGGATGCATAATGGTTTTATAAATATAGATAACGAGAAAATGAGTAAATCGTTAGGTAACTTTATACTAGTTCATGACATCATAAAAGAAGTAGATCCTGACGTACTGCGATTCTTCATGATTAGCGTACATTATAGAAGTCCTATTAACTATAATCTAGAACTTGTTAATGCAGCTAAGAGTGGTTTAGAACGCATTCGTAATAGCTATCAATTAATAGAAGAACGTGAAACAATCGCGACAGACATCGTTGACCAATCTAAATATATCGAACAAATTGATGCTATTATAGAGCAATTTGAGACAGTAATGGATGATGATTTCAATACTGCTAATGCTGTTACGGCTTGGTACGATTTATCTAAACTTGCGAATAAATATGTTTTAGAGAACAATACATCTACTCAAGTCATTTCTCGATTCAAAGAAGTTTATCAGATATTTAGTGATGTACTTGGAGTTCCACTAAAAGGTAATAAATCAGATATGTTACTTGATGAAGATATTGAAAAGCTCATCGAAGAACGTAATGAAGCGCGTAAAAATAAAGACTTTGCACGTGCAGATGAAATAAGAGACATGCTTAAAGAACAAAACATTATATTAGAGGATACGCCACAAGGTGTACGCTTTAAACGTGGATAATATGGATATTAAATTGTTAAACCCGTTAACACTAGCCTACATGGGTGACGCAGTGTTGGACCAGCACGTGCGAGAATATATCGTTCTTAAATTACAAAGTAAGCCTAATCGATTGCATCAAGTTTCGAAAAGTTATGTATCTGCGAAAAGTCAGGCGCAAACTTTAGAAACATTATTTGAAATGGGTTGGTTCACGGATGAAGAATTAGATATTGTTAAAAGAGGTCGTAATGCTAAAAGTCACACTAAGGCTAAAAATACGGATATTCAAACTTATCGTAAAAGTTCTGGTTTAGAAGCAGTCATTGGATATTTATATTTAGATCATCAAGAAGAAAGATTGGAAAATTTACTTGATATGATTGTTCAAACAGTCAATGAAAGGTAGTGAAAACAGTGGAAGATATCGTTATTGTCGGTAGGCATGCTGTTAAAGAAGCGATTGTTTCTGGCCATACAATTAATAAAATTTGGATACAAGAGGGAATCAGAAAGCAACAAATCAATGATATTTTACAAAATGCTAAAGAGCAAAAATTGATTGTGCAAACAGTTCCAAAATCCAAATTAGATAATTTAGCAAATGCACCTCATCAAGGTGTTGCTGCACTTATTGCACCATATGAATATGCTGATTTCGATCAATTTATTCAATCTCAAAAGGATAAAGAAGGTTTATCAACTGTAGTGATTTTAGATGGCCTTGAAGATCCTCATAACTTAGGCTCTATATTGAGAACGGCAGATGCTAGCGGTGTTGATGGTGTTATTATTCCTAAAAGACGTTCAGTAGCGTTAACGCAAACAGTTGCTAAAGCATCAACAGGTGCGATACAACATGTTCCAGTTATGCGTGTTACGAATTTAGCAAAAACAATTGACGAATTAAAAGAACATGGCTACTGGGTAGCAGGTGCTGAAGCGGATAATGCAACAGACTATAGAGATATGGCGGCGGATATGCCATTAGCTATCGTTATCGGTAGTGAAGGACAAGGCATGAGTAGATTAGTGAAAGATAAATGTGATTTTTACATTAAAATACCTATGGTTGGACATGTTAATAGCCTCAATGCATCGGTAGCTGCTAGTTTAATGATGTATGAAGTATATCGTAAACGTCATCAAGTCGGAGATAACGCATGAAAGATAAATATTTGATAATTGATGGCTACAATATGATTGGACAGTCACCAGAACTCGGTAAAATTGCAAAAGATAATTTGCAAGAAGCACGAGAGCAATTATTAGATGCTATAGCAAACTATAATGCTGTTGTAGCTGATGAAATTGTATGTGTGTTTGATGCATATGAACAATCAGGTATAGAAAGAGAATACATTTATCATGGTGTGAAAACAGTATTTACAAAAGAAAAAGAGACTGCGGATAGCTATATAGAACGTTATGTTTATAATTTATATAACAAGCACACGACACATATTACCGTTGTAACCAGTGATATGAGCGAGCAACATGCAATATTTGGTGCTGGCGCATATCGTGTATCTTCGAGAGAGATGTGGCGTGATTTAAGAGAAAATGAAATCACAGTGAGTAAGTCATTAGATGATTTCACAGAAAGTAAACCGAGAACTCGTATTTCGTTATCGAATGATGTGTTAGCAGAATTTGAAAAGATTAGACGTGGAAATCATAATAAAGATTAAAATCGTCCACTTGTCTTTTGAAAATGACTTCATATAAACTTTGCCTAACTTAATTTGAAAGGTAAGGTTTATGGCGCATCAATTTATACAACTAGAGAAGACCTTTAAAGCATTCCAAAATAGTCGTAGTAGTCACGAACAAGATAGATTATTTATAGATATAGTAAACCACATACAACCTAAACTTTTTATAAAATTTAAAAGTTATGGAATACAAAATGAAGATATTGAAGATTTAGTACAAGAAACTTTAATCAGGATTTATTTAGCACTTCATACATTTGATTTTAGTACAGACGTTCCTTTTGAACACTATTTGAATTGTATCGTACGATCGATGCGAAATGATTTTTGGAGAAGAAAATATATTGAGACTGATAAGCACGATAGCATCATTAATGACTATGTTATTGACTACAAATTGAATCAATCAAGTAAATATATTGAAGATATTTGTATGATAAAAGAGAAACGAGAATTGCTAGCGAGTAGTTTAACAGTATTAAGTCGATTCGAGCGAAACGTAGCTGAATTACTAATGTCTGATTATACGCCTAGTGAAATTGCAAAACAGCTAGGTATTAAAGATAAAGTGGTTTACAATAGTATTCAACGTTGTAAAATGAAAATGAAATACTATTTATTGAAGCGTCTTTATTAGGTTGTATTAACTTATACATAGCGGCGCTTGTTTGACATTTAATGTTAGGTTTATGTATAGTATACTGGTATTAAAATGAGCAAAGGTGAACTGATTTGAAAAAAGTACCTTTAATTTGTGAGGTTTGTGGTACTAGAAATTATAACGTACCGAAAAAAGAAACTTCTGCAACGAGACTAGAAATAAAAAAATATTGTTCGAGATGTAATGCACATACGATTCATAAAGAGTCTAAATAATAGTGAAAGTATTGCTATTAAAGTTAACGGTTAACTAACTGTGAGTATGGAGGTAATTTTGATGGCTAAAGATAAGGGCACAAACAAAGAAAAAGACAGTTTCTTCCAAGGCGTTAAAAGTGAAATGGAAAAAACGAGTTGGCCAACAAAAGAAGAACTTTTTAAATATACTGTAATTGTAGTTTCTACAGTAATCTTCTTTATGGTCTTTTTCTGGGTATTAGATATAGGTATTGGGAATTTGATTGAACTATTTAGATAAGAATAAGGAGTGACAACATGTCTGAAGAGGTTGGCGCAAAGCGTTGGTATGCTGTGCATACGTATTCTGGATATGAGAATAAAGTTAAGAAGAATTTAGAAAAAAGAGTAGAATCAATGAATATGACAGAACAGATTTTTAGAGTTGTCATACCTGAGGAGGAAGAAACACAAGTTAAAGATGGTAAAGCCAAAAAGCAACTTAAAAAAACGTTCCCTGGTTATGTACTTGTAGAACTAGTGATGACTGATGAATCTTGGTATGTAGTACGTAACACACCTGGTGTTACAGGATTCGTTGGTTCAGCTGGAGCTGGTTCTAAACCAAACCCATTATTACCTGAAGAAATGCGATTCATTTTAAAACAAATGGGACTTAAAGAAAAAACAATCGATGTAGAATTAGATGTAGGAGAACAAGTTCGTATTAAATCTGGACCGTTCGCTAATCAAGTTGGAGAAGTTCAAGAAATCGAACCTGATAAATTTAAATTAACTGTATTAGTTGATATGTTCGGCAGAGAAACACCAGTTGAAGTTGAATTTGATCAAATAGAAAAACTATAATCAATTAATTTTGGAAAAACATTGAACAACAAAAAAGATGAAATTTTACTATTGCTTTTTAAGTTGGTTCAGTGTTAAAATAATGTGGTCGCGTTTTTATAGCGCTCATTTCGTCACGAAATGTTTATGAGTGGGAGGGCAAAACTGAGCCCTGTGACCACATCACGATATCAAGGAGGTGCACATCGTGGCTAAAAAAGTAGAAAAAGTAGTTAAATTACAAATTCCTGCAGGTAAAGCGAACCCAGCACCACCAGTTGGTCCAGCATTAGGTCAAGCAGGTGTGAATATCATGGGATTCTGTAAAGAATTCAACGCACGTACACAAGAACAAGCAGGTTTAATCATTCCGGTAGAAATCAGTGTTTATGAAGATCGTTCATTTACATTCATTACTAAAACTCCACCGGCTCCAGTACTACTTAAAAAAGCAGCTGGCGTAGAAAAAGGTTCTGGTGAACCTAACAAAACTAAAGTTGCTACAGTAACTAAAGATCAAGTACGTGAAATTGCTCAAACTAAAATGCAAGACTTAAACGCTGCAGACGAAGAAGCGGCTATGCGTATTATCGAAGGTACTGCTCGTAGTATGGGTATCACTGTACAATAATTAATGAATACAAAGTTAGTTTAATTTTGAAATAAACTGATAGACGATAGCAGGTAACAGAAATGACAACGACAATATTGTCTATGATTAGTCTGGGTGACTAGTAATCTTTCTTAAGATTACTCAAACATTAGACATTCATCTGTTATCTGCTCTTAACTTGTGTTAGGCACAAGTAAGCGTGGGAGGAAATTCCGCTAAAACCACTAAAGGAGGAACAATAAATGGCTAAAAAAGGTAAAAAGTATCAAGAAGCAGCTAATAAAGTTGATCGTACTAAACACTATAGTGTTGAAGAAGCAATCAGCTTAGCTAAAGAAACAAGCATTGCTAACTTTGACGCATCAGTTGAAGTTGCTTTCCGTTTAGGAATTGATACACGTAAAAATGACCAACAAATCCGTGGTGCAGTAGTATTACCAAACGGAACTGGTAAATCACAACGTGTATTAGTATTTGCTAAAGGTGACAAAATCACTGAAGCAGAAGAAGCAGGCGCAGATTACGTAGGTGAATCTGAATACGTACAAAAAATTCAACAAGGTTGGTTCGACTTTGACGTAGTAGTAGCTACACCAGACATGATGGGCGAAGTTGGTAAATTAGGTCGTGTATTAGGACCTAAAGGTTTAATGCCAAATCCTAAAACTGGTACAGTAACTATGGATGTAAAAAAAGCTGTTGAAGAAATCAAAGCTGGTAAAGTTGAATACCGTGCTGAAAAAGCAGGTATTGTACATGCTTCAATCGGTAAAGTTTCATTCAGCGATGAAAAATTAGTTGAAAACTTCAAAACTTTACAAGACGTATTAGCTAAAGCTAAACCATCATCTGCTAAAGGTACTTACTTCAAATCTGTTGCTGTAACTACAACAATGGGTCCTGGAGTTAAAATTGATACTTCATCATTCAAATTATAATTAAGTGTAAACTTATTTAATTATAGAACCTGTGACTTTTCGAATGTCACAGGTTATTGTTATTTATATGGCTCTACGTCAAATCGGACTGATGAGTCCAAATATTGAGAGTAAGCAACTTTAAGTTGTTTAATCTCTTTTTTTGTTGTTGAGACAAATAGTCGCGAAGTTATAATAATTCGATTACGTAAATTATCATAATTTCTATAACCAAAAGATACCCTTTTAATGAGTTTGATTTTATTATTAATTCCTTCTAACGGACCGTTGGTCAGGTTAGAATATGTCATAGTATTTTCAATGAAAGCTGCTAATCGTCTTAAAGTTCTAATGACTGGGCGTAATTTAGGACACACATCTGAAAGATGAATAGAAAAGAGTTTATGATTAAATTTCTCTATTTGATTTTCTTTTAATAATCTTCTTAGCTCATGAACGTAGTGATATGTATTAAATAATTCTACATCTACACCTAATAAGTAATTTATAATGCCTTTTTCGGTTTTCCACTCTTTAAATAAATGGACTTTATGATAATTAAATGCTTCTAGCGTTTCAAAAGGTTTAAGAAATAGTTTCCAATAACTTTTATATTTATTATAAAGCGGTCTATTAGAGGTTCTATAACAATTCATTACATGAACTCTAGACATATTTAACGCTCGATTTAAAGATTGAACAATATGAAAACGATCAATAATAATCTTCGCGTTAGGAAATAATTGTTTGATTAGTGACATATATGGTTCATACATATCAATCGTGACTGTTTTGA
>NZ_QJSN01000025.1:0-15566 GCF_003217445.1 Staphylococcus sp. AtHG25
TTAAAACTATTGCAGAGCAATGGAAAGTTTCACGTACAACAATCTATCGTTATCTCAATAAGTTAAATAACCAAGAAAATAAAGATAAATAAAAAATATTACTGAGTTTTAAGAAAGATAAAAGTTAGACAGGATACACCCTAATCATACAAAATAAGTTGTTGAAATTATCGCAATTAGAACGTATGATTAGGGTGTATATTAATTATGGAGTGAAGATGAATGATTATAGGTTATGCGAGAGTATCATCGATAGATCAAAATTTAGAAAGACAATTGGATAATTTAAAGACGTTTGGTGTGGAGAAAATCTTTACAGAGAAACAGTCGGGAAAGTCAGTGGAAAATAGACCTGTATTTCAAGAAGCACTCAATTTTGTCAGAATGGGAGATCGATTCGTTGTGGAATCTATTGATCGTTTGGGACGTGATTATGATGAAATTATTGAAACTGTGAGTTATTTAAAAGAGAAAGACGTTCAGTTAATGATTACCAGCTTACCTATGATGAATGAAGTGATTGGCAATCCATTACTGGATAAGTTTATGAAAGATTTAATCGTTCAAATTTTAGCAATGGTTTCAGAACAAGAGAGAAATGAAAGTAAACGTCGACAAGCGCAAGGAATTCAAGTTGCGAAGGAAAAAGGCGTATATAAAGGGCGCCCCTTACTTTATTCACCAAATGCCAAAGACCCACAGAAACGTATTATTTATCATCGCGTGGTGGAAATGTTAGAAGAAGGGAAAGCAATTAGTAAGATTGCGAAAGAAGTTAATATCACAAGACAGACAGTTTATAGAATTAAGCATGATAAGGGATCATCTTGATAAATGGGTCGTCAATGCAAATAAGAGGCTCTCACAGAGTCTCAAAACTCATATTATATTATTGAAATGATCTTTTAATAATTATACAAGAAAAAAGAGAGTGCGAATTCGCACTCTCTTTTTGTGTAGTAATACTATTTAAATTTTTTATCAATAATGAACGTAATTTAGAAATAATATTTATTGGTATTTCAAGAATATATATATAATTATTTACTAAGTCCATTTAAAAAAATTTGAGAGAACTTGTTCATAAGTTTAATTCTTTCATTAATATTTTGTTCATGTGTAAAGGTAACAATTCCATTAACAGCGTTTGCTGCTATTTTACTAACAGCATTAACATCATTAATACACCATTCGCCATTTAAATTACCCTCCTTAAAAATTACATGATAAGCATCTATATATTTGTTTTCTAATTTATTCATTTTTTCATTAATGCTATTAGTTTTATAATATTCAGTGCAAAATTCAATTATTGCGTTTTGAAGTGGATAATAGTATTCGGTTGTTAAAGATAGTTCATTATATAAATAAAATTTTTCTCTATTAGTTTTACATTTGATTTGTTCCTTTTTCCACTGTTCTTGCCATTTAGATTCTTCTATATTTAAAATTTCTAAAAATAGATTTTCTTTTGTTTTAAAGTGATAATAAAGATTCCCTTTACTACTTTCTGATAATTTAACAATTTCTCCAGTAGTAGTGGCATTATATCCATTTTTTATAAATAATTCCTTTGCGACACCTAGTATTTTATCTTTCAAGTTCATCACGCCTTTAATGAGTATTAAGTACTATCAATGATAGCACAAAAAATTCAAAGAATAATTGTATAACACAATACAGCCATTTAAATTTCGCAAGATTTTTTGTTGTAATATGTAAAAAAATAGATTATAATCCTTATAGACCGGTCGAACGGTCTATAAGGATTGGAGGGAACTTAAATGATTTCATTTTTTACAAAAACTACTGATATGATGACATCAAAAAAAAGATGGACTGCACTAGTAGTATTAGCTGTTAGTTTGTTTGTTGTTACAATGGATATGACAATATTAATTATGGCTTTACCGGAATTAGTAAGAGAGTTAGAGCCTTCTGGTACCCAACAGTTATGGATAGTTGATATATACTCTCTTGTTTTAGCTGGCTTTATAATTCCATTGAGTGCCTTTGCTGATAAATGGGGAAGAAAAAAAGCATTATTAACTGGATTTGCTTTATTTGGCCTCGTTTCATTAGCTATATTTTTCGCAGAAAGTGCAGAGTTCGTAATAGCTATTCGATTTTTACTTGGTATTGCAGGTGCTTTAATAATGCCAACTACTCTTTCAATGATAAGAGTAATTTTTGAAAACCCTAAAGAAAGGGCCACTGCATTAGCTGTATGGTCAATCGTTTCATCGATAGGTGCTGTTTTTGGACCAATTATCGGAGGAGCTTTACTTGAGCAATTTTCATGGCACTCGGCATTTTTAATTAATGTACCGTTTGTGATAATAGCAGTTGTAGCAGGTTTATTTTTATTACCAGAGTCTAAGTTATCAAAAGAAAAGTCTCACTCGTGGGATATTCCTTCTACAATTTTATCAATTGCAGGCATGATTGGACTGGTATGGAGTATCAAAGAATTTTCAAAAGAAGGACTAGCAGATATTATTCCATGGGTTGTAATAGTATTAGCAATTACCATGATAGTGATATTTGTTAAACGTAATTTATCAAGTTCTGATCCAATGTTAGACGTAAGACTTTTTAAAAAGAGATCATTTTCAGCTGGTACAATTGCTGCATTTATGACAATGTTTGCAATGACATCTGTTTTGTTATTAGCTTCACAATGGTTACAGGTTGTGGAAGAACTTTCTCCTTTTAAAGCTGGCTTATACCTATTACCTATGGCAATAGGAGATATGGTGTTTGCACCAATTGCACCCGGATTAGCGGCGCGATTTGGACCGAAAATAGTGTTACCTTCCGGAATTGGAATTGCAGCCATTGGCATGTTTATTATGTATTTCTTTGGTCATCCATTATCATATTCTACAATGGCTTTAGCATTAATTTTAGTTGGAGCTGGTACGGCTTCACTAGCAGTTGCATCTGCTCTAATAATGTTAGAAACACCTACATCAAAAGCAGGTAATGCAGCTGCTGTTGAAGAGTCTATGTATGACCTTGGAAATGTTTTTGGTGTAGCAGTACTTGGTAGCCTATCTTCTATGCTTTATCGTGTATTTTTAGATATTTCATCTTTTTCATCAAAAGGTATAGTTGGAGATTTAGCTCATGTAGCTGAAGAATCTGTAGTGGGCGCTGTCGAAGTAGCTAAAGCTACGGGGATAAAACAGCTTGCAAACGAGGCTGTAACATCATTTAATGATGCTTTTGTAGCAACTGCTTTAGTAGGTGGGATTATCATGATTATCATTTCAATAGTTGTCTATTTGTTAATTCCCAAATCACTTGATATAACTAAACAAAAATAGTACTAAACATATATTTTTAGATATTGTAGATTAGTTTATTTTTAAAATTAGTAATAGTTAAAAAGTAGAACCATTAATTTTAAATGGTTCTACTTTTTTATTATTAAGTAAAATTATAAAAGACAATTTCTTAAATTAATAATATGATATACCTATATCTAATAATTTATTAGTATTAATAAACCTTGAAAGGATGATTAACTGATGAATAGAGCAGATATTTTTAAAATATTTGATGTAGAACTTAATATAACTATATTTTTAGGAGCACTAGTAGCAACTTTCATCTATTTTATAAGTTACATGAACAATGTAAATGAATTAATTACATTATGCTTAACATTAGCTTTTCCTGCATATTTATTAAAAATTAGCAGATCGTTCGAGGTTATTTTATTAGAGGAAAAAATAAAAAATAGTAAAATCAAAATCTGTGACAAAGATAGAATTGAACGAGAGATACTGGTGAAAAAGAACCTAATAGATGAACTATTGTTTCCTAATAGAGTTATTAAAAAATATACACTGACAATTTTAATTTACAGTATAGGTATTATTATTCTTTTACTACTTTGTAATATGTTAAGTTATGGAATTGGTGAAAATGTCAATTTTATCTGGAGATTACTAGCTTGTTATGTAACGAGTGTCACAGTGATTATAGTTGCCTTGATTATAATGATAATGATATTTGATCTTATAATTGGATTACTATTAAATTTTCAAATATTTTTAAAAAATAAAAAGTATGATGACTTTTTATAATTATTCGATTTATATAATGAAAAATTAAATGATTAAACATAGAAACCTCAAAACAAACCATATTTAATAGAGTTTATGGCGCCTTATACAAATAAAGGCTATGCTGTTAAAGAATTATGTAGCTATCTTCAGATTAATATGGATGATGTTTATACTATTGGCGATAGAAAATTGATTTACCTATGTTTAATACCCTAGATAATTCTTCTGATAATTTAGTTTTTGTTAGAGTTTAACATAACTGATGATTATCAGAAGTTCCATCACTATAAAAGGTGTATCAAGGGTTTATAAACTCTTGATACACCTTTTATAGTCATTTTTAATTACCAAACAGTTTACTCCAAAAACTTTTTTTAGAATGATTTTCGTTTCTGATATCCTCTTTCTGCTCACCATCTATTTTATTACCTTGTTGCAGTTCACTATCTTGTTGCTTATCCTCATGTTTATCTTTACTTTCATCCCTAAAATGGGAAACCATTTTTTCTTTTTGACTATCTGAGTCATTATTTATAGAATCCATATTTTCCATTGTTTCTTGAACTTCAATGTCCTGCCTCTTATTAGCAGAATAATTGAGTTGCCTTTCTTCTTCTAACTCAGACTCCAACCTTTGTATTTTTTTGTTACTTTCTAATGCTAATACTTGTTGGTTTTCAAGTAATTTCGACCTTTCTTGTAATTCTTTTCTATAAAATTCTATTGTCGTTTCATGACGTTTTTCTTGTTTTTCAAGTTGTTTATTTAAAGTATCTATTTGCTTTTCGAGTAGTTCAATTATTTGAACATCATATTTAGATTCGTTTTTTTTATTATCTGTTTTAACTTTCTCTGAACTTACATTAGCACTTTCAAAGCCATATTTCTTTTTATTTCTGATTACTCTTTGAATGATTTTTTCTACATCAACATCATTTTTAATGAATGAAGTATTATCCTGTTTCACTGTTTCTATATTCAATCTTTTTATATTATTAAATACAGTCTGTTTACTAACTTCCAATTCTTCACTTATTTCTTTAACGCTCTTCATATCTTCAACCCTTTATAAATACTTTATCAACCCTTTATAAATAAATTTTATCATAAATACTTTTATAAAGGGATCTTAAGTATTCTTAAAAAACCTTTTATAAACATTTGATAATAATCTTATCAAGTGTTTATAAAAGGTTTTTAGTGGGATTATAATATCTTTTATATGTTCTTTTTTAATGATATAATGTCCATAATACGTTTTAGTCCCAACTACTGGTAATAGTTGGGACTGGGTAATAAAACGTTACAATACGTTAGCTATTTAATTTGATATATGTATTATATACAACAATATCTACAGTTTGCAAGTCAAAAAGTTATGTGGATTTGTAATGTTTTATTACCTCTATTCAAATTTAATTGGAAAGAGGTTTTTTATTATGTCTCGTAAAAATATTAAAAATCAAGCAAATCAAAACTTTTATATGCTACATAAAGCATTATTTGTTAATGAAAAATATAAAAAATTAAGTGATAGTGCCAAAGTTACTTATGCAATTCTCAACGATAGAGTTAGCTTGTCGATTAAAAATAATTGGGTCGATGATAATGGGGATATATATTTCATTTTTACAAATGAAAGTCTCCAGAATATATTAGATAAAAGCAAGAATACAATTACTAAAATTAAAAAAGAACTTCAAGCAGTAGGGTTACTTGAACAAATACGTACAGGATTTAATAAACCTAATAAATTATATTTGCATGATATAGAAACTAATATTAATGTAGAAAAAAGTATTCAATCCTCATCTATAACCTATAATGACAAGGACTCCCAAATTTTGGGACTCCAGAATCCCGAATTTTGGGACTCCAGATTCTCAAAATTTGGGAGTCCAGAATCCCAAATTTTAGACCCTAATGATACTGATTATAATGATACTGATTATATTAAGACTGAGAATAATGATACGGATGATTTGAATGATAATAAACTAACTTTTCCTAGTAATCATACAAATCATTCAAATCACGACAATTCAAACTTTAATAATGAGGCTTTAAAATTTCAATTACTCGAAGAACTACCGCAAAGTATTCAAAACTATCTAAGTAACTTTGAAGTAGCTGAAATTAAAATTATCAAAACTGTATTATTAAAAGCCAAAACATCTTTCAACAATGCGATTGATAGCTACTACTTGTTAGAAGATATGGAAATAGAAATACTTCATGTTCTTAAACGTTTCAAAGCTATGCTTATTCAAAAAAATGAAACCGTTGTATCAATGCAAGGATACTTAATGAAATCTCTTAAGTCTGAATTCGCTGAAATGCATACGCTTAATAAACGACGTGATCATTTACCCATCACTTCTTTATTTAATTAATAATGATTTATTTAGAGAGCATCTTTAAATAGATGTTCTCTTTTTTTATTAATCAAGTGGTTGCTAAAGCAACCACCTAGACCAAACGAAAGGTAAAGGAGGAGATAACAAAATAACATCAATACAATGTCACAATTTCACAACATAGCATGCTGCTATTAAAGAAAGGAGGAACTCTTATGCGTAATAAGAAAAAGATTAAGGTTACTTTGGCAATGATTAATGTTCTGTTAACTGCAGTCGAACTTTATCTTCAATGGCAATTAAGTAAATCTGAAAATGAACTGTAGTTAAGCAAGTAGGTGGGACTAAAACAGAAACGTTTTAGTCCTATTTTTTTCTATAAACGAGTATTCTTCGTTTAATAATGGCTCAAACATGTCGCATAAAATGAAAAACAAATAATCATTTAGTGTTGTTTTAACTTTTAAAAATGTAAAAGTGTTAACCGTGTTTATATTTTTTATCAATCCTTTGTAGTTATAAAAGTGACTTAGTAAAATCGTTTTTGCTATTTATTTTGTTAATGAACGGAAATAAATGGTCGCATTTATCGTTCAAAAAAATCAAAATGTGGATTCAATATAGGTAAAAAATAAGTCGTTAATGTTCAAGAAACGGACCGAATAAAATTTTAAATTTGAACTTTTCTATCCTAAACTAAGTAAAGATATTTACTTAGTTTTCTCTTTTTTTATCTCCAATCATTTTACTAACAATACTCATTTTGAAAATAAAAATAAGAACTTAAAGTAAAAAAATGAAGAAAAGAATAGCCTCTTTTGTCTCCAAGTACGTTTTACTTTTGGAAATATTACAAAAAGTAGAGTCTGTTTTCGGAGTCTCAAGTATGAGCATAAGGAAATCCAGTACCACCTTTGGTGGTATTCAGCATAGCTGAAAGATTTACCTTTTATTCGTTCTGCTCAATTATTCACCATATATAGCTTAAAAGCTTTATATAAAGGTGATTATAAGCATTCTTAGGCATTTGACTAAAGAGGGTGATATCACATTTTATTGCAGACTCTTTACAATTGTTACAAGACCACTTTTAATTGTCAGAATACTCTACTTAACGTTGATTTGACGGGCTTTAAAATTTTTTAGACTCTCGAGAGTCTGATTTTTTTGATATCGAGACTCCATAGAGTCTGTTTTTTTGGACTTTTTTCGTATAAAAAATAAGACCACTTAAGTGTGATCTTATTTTAATTTTTAGGTTTGATTGATCAAATATTGATGTAACAAATGCGTCCTTTTGTACCTCATTTTGTATTTTGTTTTAGCTCTTTTTGACCATATTTCTGTTTAGATTTGGATGTTTTTATAATTTGTTTTTGAATAATAAGGCCTAAATAATTTCTTATTACTTTTATTTTATGTTCATTATAATGAATCATTTAGGGATATGTTTGAGATACTTTATTCAAAAAGTGATGAGTACAAAAATATTTTTATAGCAAAAATGTAAGTGTTTAATATAAAAAATATCACAAGAATTTATCAAACATGAGTAAGACATTTTTCATTTATTTATACTTTATAAGCAGTATGATAAATCATACAAGTGACCAATACGCGCTTTCTAAAAATCATAATTCGACTTAATTATGTACGCTAATATGACTTTGATTATGACTAAGTAGACTTAATAATAAAGGTAATTTGTTTTTTAATAGATAATACTTTTGACATAAGTTCACTTATCGGAAGTCATCTGTAACTCAATTATTAGAAATGGTATAATACAAAGGTCGTCGTTCACTTCTGTGCTGTATTTAGCATGGAAGGAGGTGACATCATGTTCAGTACACTATTTGTAACTATTATAGCTCCTATCGTAGTAGGAGTTATACTCACATTATTTTCTCATTGGCTGAATAATCGTGAGAAGTAATTTAGCGACGACATATAGCTAATACACCAAAAGAGCCCGATAACTATTCGCAGTAGTTATCGGGCTCGGTGTTTATCATGCTAGTACACTATTTGTTAAATTCAGTATATCACCAAGTGTAGATGAATGCAAAAATATAAGAAAAGTAAGTGCAATTCTATAATTAGAATTATTGATTTTCTTTGATACTATAAAATTGCTAACATTAAGGCTAATTAGTTGAATACAAAGACAAGATGGGAGTATTAAATGAAAAAGGTTAAATCATATTTAAAAAACATTCAAAACAACGAAGAGTATCAAAAAGATATAGAATTTCTTGAAAAGAAAAGTAATGGAAGGGAAGACAAAAAACTTATATTAGATATATGCTTTTTATCGACAATTCCCTTGATTTCAATTTATATTACATATTTTTTAAGTTTTTCCAATCCATTTGCAATTTTTATATTAATAATTATAGCTGTGCCAGTTTCTTATAAAATTGCTAAAATTCTATTGGATCATATGTACAAAGATGAGGATAGATTTCTAGCATTATATAGAAACTACGAAAAGGGAAAATTATTATTTCTTACTTTACCTATCATTGGACTCGTATCTATAATAGGAAGTTCATTTCTCTTCGATTATTTAATATTTAAACTGAATAATACGTCTGTAGAAATATTAGGGTCCACTCCTACTGTTGTATATCATATTATTATTTGTTTTATTCAGTCTATGTTCACGACTATGTTTTTAATAATATTTATTTATACTATTTTGGTTCTTATATATGGAAGGTTTACAAAATAAATGACTAGAGTACGCTCTAAATAAACAAAAATAGTCCTCTTATTAAAATAAGAGGACTATTTTTGTTTAAAATTATTCAAGACCATTCGCTTTCTAACATACTCATTTGCCATAAATTATAATATTCTCCATTTAATTTTCTAAAGTCTCTTTTTTCTCCTTCTTTTATAAATCCAATCTTTTTGTAACTTTTAATAGCTGATTTATTAAAGGCAAAAACACCTAATTCAATTCTGTGTAGTCCCAAATCTTCAAAAGCCTTTTTCAATAATTTCTTTATTATTTTAGGGCCTAATCCTTGGCCACGCATTTGCGGATCACCTACTAAAACTTTACTTAACGTGGCGGAACAATTTTTAAAATCTATATTATTTAAAGCAATATGACCTATAATTTTTTTTGAATTATTTTCTTCAATGATAACTTTATAAATTATTTTACTAGAATTTTCTTTATTTGTGTCTTTAATATATTCCTTTAATTGTTCTTCATCTAGGGGATAATTAAAATCTGTACCTGCCCATTTGACTAAAAGTTCAGGAGAGTTTATCCAGTTTATTAATAAATCAAAATCTTTCTCCTCAAAATATTCAAACTTAATCAATAAATTACTCCTTAAATAATAGGTTATTAACTATAAAAATTCAGTGAATGTTGCAATATAAACAACCACTACAATTTTTTGATACTTTCTTCATCAACTTTCTATCTTAAATTTTCGATTTTTTATAAAGCGTTTTGTATTATCTAAATAACTCTTTACAATTTACTGATTTTTAAGCTTTTGCTAATAGATTTATGCAACTTTAATATTATAAGTAAATCTATGCACTTCATCATTAAATTTAAATTCTGCCCAAATTTTATACATCCCTTTTTTAGGAAAATGAGCATAAAAGGTTGTAGAATCAGGTGATTCTGGGTGAACATGAATATAATCAGTTAATTGCTCATCAAATATAATCACATGTCCTAAAGCTCCTAAATAAGGTTGGGGAGTTAATTCTGTATTGAAAGTTAAAGGGACATGTTCATCTTCTTTAGCACTTATAGAATTTAAAGTTACATGAACTCCTTTGTTAACTTTTACCCAATTTTTATCAGAATTTAAAGATGTTGTAGAGGTTATTTTATCTCCAATTTGCAGTTCAATAGGATGAACGGAATACACATGGTTTTTTGGTGTAACATCAACAAAAGCCTGGTAAGTTCCTGGCTCTAATTGTTGGTTAATTATAAATAAACCTTCATGCTTTTTTTGAGGGTGTAGGTGGTAATATTTCTCCATGTCATTAGATACTAAAACGAAATGCATTTCTTTTTCATGCATAGTATCTAATAATGGGGCATTATTAAATTCATCTTCTAACGTAATTTCTATATTACCATCTCTATATACAACATTTGCTTTAATTTCGGGTTTGTTTGAATGATATTCATGATTATGATTCATATTTTTATCCTCCTTAATTTTTAATAAGGGCATATCATTAAACGATATGCCCAACTATTTAAATTATTTAATTACATCGTAACCTTGATCTTCAATAGCTTCTTTAAAGTCGTTGAAAGCTACTTGATTTTCATCAAATTCAACTTCCACATTCCCATTCGCCAAGCTTACTTCTGAAGATGTTACACCATCTAATCCATTTAATGCTTTTTCAATTGAATGCTTGCAATGGTCACAGCTCATACCTTCTACATTAATAACTTCGTTAGTCAATGTTGTCACCTCCTTTCAAGAAATATAAGATTCTTATAATTTCATACGTTTTAGACGTAAAGCGTTTGTGACAACACTTACAGAACTTAAAGCCATTGCTGCTCCCGCAACCCAAGGTGCTAGCAGACCAATTGCTGCTATAGGGATACCTGCAACATTGTAACCAAACGCCCAAAATAGATTTTGGCGAATATTACGAATTGTAGATTTACTTGCTTTTATTGCTTTTGGAATTAATAAAAGGTCTCCTCCTAAAATAGTTATATCAGCAGCTTCGATTGCAACTTCTGTACCTGTACCAATGGCAATACCAATATCTGCTTTAACTAGTGCTGGAGCATCATTGACACCATCTCCAACCATAGCTACTTTTTTACCTTCAGATTGAATTTCTGCTACTTTAGAAGCTTTTTCTTCTGGTAAAACCTCTGCAATAATCGTGTCTATACCAACTTGTTTTGCTATTGCTTGTGCGGTACGTTTGTTATCACCAGTTAACATAGCAACTTCAATACCTAATTCATGAAGTTTTTGAATAGCTTGTTGGGCAGTATCTTTAACTGTATCAGCTACAGCGACAACCCCTCTCAATTCGTTATCTACGCTTATAAGCATTGCAGTTTTTCCTTCTTTTTCAAATTGAGCGAGATTTGTTTCAGCTTCATTAGTTTGGATTCCTTTTTCACTCATTAGTTTTCGATTTCCGACAAAAAGTTCTTTACCATCAATTGTTGCATTTATACCGCGCCCTGGTATAGCTTCAAAATGGTCTACTTCTAAAAATTCTAATGATTTTTCTTTAGCATAACTTACGATAGCTTCAGCTAGTGGGTGTTCAGAACCTTTTTCTGCACTAGCTAACAATTGTAATGTTTGATCATCTCCACTAAAATCAGTGACTTCAGGTGTGCCATTTGTTATAGTGCCAGTTTTATCTAAAACAACTGTATTAATAGCGTGTGTACCTTCAATGTGTTCTCCACCTTTAAATAGAATGCCATTTTCAGCAGCTTTTCCGGTACCCACCATTATAGAAGTAGGCGTAGCTAAGCCTAACGCACAAGGACAAGCGATAACTAATACTGCTATTGCAGCAACTAAGGCTGGTTCAAATTGTCCCGGCTGAACTAATGAAATCCATATAATAAATGTGAAAATCGCGATACCTACAACGATAGGTACAAAATATCCAGAAATAATATCTGCTAGTCTTTGTATTGGCGCTTTAGAACCTTGCGCTTCTTCGACAACTTTAACAATGGAGGCAAGAGCTGTATCTTTACCAACTTTTGTTGCTTCAACAGTAATTGCTCCATTTTTATTCATTGTTGATCCTATAACATTATCATTTTGCATTTTTTCAACAGGAATAGATTCACCTGTCAACATTGACTCGTCAATTGAAGTCATACCTTTAATTATTTTGCCATCTACTGGTATTTTTTCTCCTGGTTTGATAACTAAATAGTCTCCTTCTTTTACCTCACTTAAAGGAACCATAGTCTCTTCACCGTTGCGTAATATACGTGCTTCTTTAGCTTGTAAATTCAACAATTTACTTAACGCATTTGTTGTTTGTGTTTTAGCACGTGCTTCTAAATACTTTCCGAAAAGAATTAAAGTAATTAATACAGCACTTGTTTCAAAATATAGGTGTGGCTCATAATTTGTATTAATTAACCACTTAATCGATTCATAAATACTATAAAAGAAGGCTGCGCTTGTACCTAAAGCGACAAGAACATCCATATTTGCTGACCCATTACGAAGGTTTTTATAAGCGCCTACATAAAATTGCCAACCAATAACAAATTGAACAGGCGTTGCTAATACAAATTGGAACCACGGGTTCATAAATATATGTGGTATTTGAATACCAAATAAATGAACGAACATTGTCATTAACAATGGAGCTGCTAAAACAGCTGAAACAACTAATTTAATTAACTGTCGTTTTAATTGTTTTTCTTTTTGGGAACTTTTTTCTGATGCTTCTTTTTTAGGTTGTGCCTCATACCCTAGGTTTTTAATACGTTGTTGAAATTCATCTACAGACGTCATATCAGGGTTGTATTCTACAGTAGCACTTTCTGTGGTTAAATTAACTGTAGCCTTATTTACACCTGAGATTCGATTTAAAACTTTTTCGATTTTATTCGAACAAGCTGCACACGTCATTCCCATTACATCGAGATCCACTTTTTCGGTTAAAACTCCATAACCTGTTTTTTGAATTGTATTTGCAATATCTTCTAATGATGTAACATTGGGGTTATATTCAATTGTAGCTTTCTCTGTAGAAGGATTTACATTAGCGTTAACTTCATCTAATTTATTTAGATTTTTTTCTACTTTATTCGAGCAAGCTGCACATGTCATGCCTGTGATACCTAATGAGGTTTTTTTAATATTTTCACTCAATTATTTCTTTCCTCCTATTTTGAAAATTGTTTTAATACAACCATCAATTCTTTGATACTTTCTTCTCCGTTGCCATTTTTAATACCTTCACTTACACAATTAGATATATGGTCTTCAGTTACTATAAAACCCACTTGTTTTAGGGCTGATTGTATTGCTGTTATTTGTACTAGTACATCTATACAATATCTATCTTCTGCTATCATTGATTGTAAACCGCGCATTTGTCCTTCTAATCTTTTGAGTCTATTGAGCAATGCGTCATTGTTTTTAACAGTAGTAGTGTTCAATTTCACCCCTCCTCATATACCCTAACGGGGTATCTCTTGTTGGAATCTATATTATACCCCTAGTAGGTATAAGTCAATACAAAAGTTTCATATAAAAAATTAATATTTATAGTTTGTTTTAAGAGGTACACTTGTATAAAATGTATGCTAAAACTTATATTAGGAGAGATATATTTGGATAAAAATATACAACTTGAGCTTTACACAAGACCTACATGCTCTGATTGCCAAGAATCAAAAAGGTATTTAAACTCTCAAGAGATTAGTTATAGTCATAAAGATGTAAGTCAAAATTTGGACTTAGAAGAAGAAATGAAAAAAATATCAGGCAACCGAATTGTTCCCTTATTTGTTTTTTATAAAAAAATTTTTTGGGGTAAAAAAAAGTTGTTTAAATATTACGTGGGATTTGAAAATAACAAAAAAGATATATTAAATATATTGGAATAATTAAATAAACAGCCATTATTAAAAAATAATGGCTGTTTATTTAATGATGATGTTGACTGTCTTCTTCTTTCACGATACAAAACAATTTTTCACTATGATTATTGTTAGAAGTTTCAGTCTGTATTGTGACATGTTGAATATTTTGATGATTGAGTTCATGTTCTATACGTTTAAGTAAAAACTCATTTTCAGTAATGGTCATTGTATCTTCTACAACAATATGACAAGATAACGCGTTTAATCCGCTAGTTACTGACCAAACATGAAAGTCATGAATATTTTTAACTTCTTTGAATTTTTTAATAGTTTTAATAATGTCTTTTGTATTTATATTGCTTGGTGCTCCCTCCATTAATACATGAAGACTTGATTTTGTTACATAAAAGCCGCTACGTAGTACTAAAATTGCTACAATCACACTTGCTAAAGGATCCGCCCACCCCCATCTAAAAAATATAATGAGAAGGGCTGCTATAACTGCACCTATAGATCCAAGCATGTCGCTTATTACATGCAAATATGCTCCACGCATATTTAAGTTTTCTTCTACATCGCTCCCGCGCAGCATTATCCAAGCCACAATAATATTAATAAACAAGCCTACCAAGGCGATAATTAACATGCCTGTAGAAGCTACCTCAGGGGGGTTTTTAAATCTCTCAATAGCTTCATAAAAAATATAGATAGCTATTAACATCAAAGTAATACCATTAAGTACAGCTGCTAGTATTTCAAACCTTTTGTAGCCAAAAGTTTTATTTGTATTAGCTTGCTTCGCTCCTAAAGTAAATGCAATTAAAGCAATACCTAAAGAAATAGAATCACTTAACATATGACCAGCATCTGAAATTAACGCAAGACTGTTAGTAAAGAAACCACCTAACCCTTCTACAATCATGTAACTTGTAATAATAATAAAACTAATTAATAAAGTCTTTTTGTTCGCGCCATGTGTATGATTATGATTGTGATCGTTTTCCATTTAATCCCTCCTCTTTTTAATGATGAAAAATATTTTCTATAATTTGAATTTTTGTTTTTATAACTATAGAGTTAAAAAATATAAAATTTCAATTAATGTTTTGTTACTCGAAGAAAATCATACTAACTTATGAATATATGCTCATATATTCATAAGTTAGTATGATTTTTATCCTTTGTCAATATAGAAATGCTTTGTATTTTGTATATTAAATAAAAACCCTACTTTGCTTTGGACAGTAGTGGGATTTTTGCATATGATAAACCACACTTCACTTGCTAAATATTAACTATATTATAATTAACAAGTGATAATTTCTTTTTAGAGAAAATAATGAGTCCGGGACATAAAGTTCTTGGATAAGTGAAAAAAAGACAATTTCTATTGAAATAATATAGAAATTGTCTTTTTTATAAATTTTTTGATTATTTTCAGCTCGTTGAGCTACTACTTTTCTTATATTAAGTGCCATTAATACAAAACCAAGTTCTCTTTTGACTTTATTGAGTCCTCGGACAGACATCCGAGTG
>NZ_QJSN01000026.1:0-10802 GCF_003217445.1 Staphylococcus sp. AtHG25
CACTCGGATGTCTGTCCGAGGACTCAATAAAGTCAAAAGAGAACTTGGTTTTGTATTAATGGCACTTAATATAAGAAAAGTAGTAGCTCAACGAGCTGAAAATAATCAAAAAATTTATAAAAAAGACAATTTCTATATTATTTCAATAGAAATTGTCTTTTTTTCACTTATCCAAGAACTTTATGTCCCGGACTCTATTTGATGTGCAGAAATATTTTTACGTCCTTTTTCTGTTAACTCTGCGTATCTTATTGTCCCACAAATCGGAAAACATTTATTATAAAACAGTTCTACATTTTTAGCTAAATCTTGCCTCGCTATACTCTCGAGTGCTAATAAAAAAGTTTTTTCACTCACATTTAACGTTTTAAAATCTATACTTTCTTCTTCTCTAATCGATAATAGCACATTATACACTAAATCTTGTTTTAACAACGTTCATCACCTCTTATTTATCTAGATGACGATACAAAGTTGCTCTACTTATATTTGTCTGTTCTTTTATCTCATCCAAAGTATATTTTTTGCTCATATACATTTCTATTGCATCTCTAAGATTTTTATCATCTCGTTTTGGTCTACCTAAATTTTTTCCTTCTTTTGAATAATTTTCTAGTCCTATACGTGTTCTAAATTTAACAATATCACTTTGGAAATCTGTAATATCATGTAATATTTCTAGGAATTCACCTTGAATATTTTTATATATATAACGATTTAAGTTAATAACATATAAAGAAATATCTTCTTTCGAAAGATAGTCCAATATATCCACTAAATGCTTCGTAGAGTCTGCAAGTATACATAAATCCGTAACATATAATATATCACCATCAGTTAATTTTGAGTTTAACAGAATATCTAACTCAGTTCTTCTTTTATTATTTGCATGTGTCTCTTCTAAAATATCATTTGTATAAATCGATATTTTCTTTTTCTGTTCGATAACATCATCATTTATTATAACTGGTCTGACATAACCGTATTTCATTTAATTACACCACCTATAATCATATAATAACATAAAGTTTCAATAAGGGGTATACATATGAAACTTTTCTGTTATACTTTACCATATAATTAAATAAAAAGGAGAGTAAGTTATGGTTGAAAAATTAAAATATGAATGGCTTAACCAGCCTGGTAAAAACATACTTGCAGGTATTGTAGTTGCCTTAGCTTTAATCCCTGAAGCTATCGCATTCTCAATTATTGCTGGTGTAGATCCAATGGTTGGCTTATATGCTTCTTTCATTATTGCTGTTGTTACAGCTGTTGTAGGTGGTAGAGCAGCAATGATATCAGGTGCAACAGGGGCTGTAGCCTTACTAGTTGTGCCACTTGTTAAAGACCATGGTGTAGAGTACTTACTAGCTGCTACTATACTAATGGGAATCATTCAATTGATTTTAGGTCTTCTTAAAGTAGGTCGTTTAATGAAGTTTATACCTCATTCAGTCATGATTGGTTTTGTGAATGCATTAGGTATTATGATTTTTATGTCTCAAATTGAACATATCTTTGGAATATCAATATCAACATATATATATGTAATTGTAACATTACTCATTGTATATATAATTCCAAGATTTTTTAAAGTTATACCAGCACCACTTATAGCAATTATCGTTTTAACAGCACTATATATGTACACAGGTTCTGATGTAAGAACTGTAGGAGATTTAGGGGATATTAAACAATCTTTACCCCATTTCTTAATCCCTAATGTCCCTTTTAATTTTGAAACACTTCAAATTATTTTCCCTTATTCATTATCTATGGCTATCGTAGGATTGGTTGAAAGCTTACTAACAGCTAAAATTGTTGATGATGCGACAGATACTTACAGTAGTAAGAATAGAGAATCACGTGGCCAAGGAATTGCTAATATAATAACTGGTTTATTTGGCGGAATGGGTGGTTGCGCTATGATTGGACAATCAGTCATCAATGTTAAGTCCGGTGCAAATAGTCGATTATCTACATTTACAGCGGGTATCGTACTTATATTTATGATTATTGTACTTGGAGGAATAGTAGTCCAAATTCCAATGCCGATTTTAGCTGGGATAATGGTTATGGTCTCTGTGGGAACTTTTGATTGGACTTCATTTAAGTATATTCAAAAAGCTCCCAAAACAGATGCAGTCGTTATGGTATTAACGGTAATCATTGTATTAATGACACATAACTTGGCTATTGGTGTCGTAGTAGGTGTTGTTTTCAGTGCTTTATTCTTTGCGACTAAGATTTCTAAAGTTGAAGTTACTTCTGAAGAATTTGGTAAAGTCAATCGTATGTCTTTTAAAGGCCAAATATTCTTTGTATCAATTGACTCTATGATGGAGCAAATTAACTTTAATATTGAAAATAGTAAAATAGAATTAAATTTCAATGACGCACATCTATGGGATGATTCAGCTGTTGATGCTATCGATACCATAGTTAGAAAATTCGAAGAAAAAAATAATATTGTTCATGTAGAAAAACTCAACTCGGATAGCCGTAAAATTGTATCAGAGTTAAGCAAACTCAATGAAAATCATTTAAATTAAAGGAGTGTTTTATATGTATAATTCAATTTTATTAGCAGTAGATGGTTCAGAGAATAGTTTACGCTCAGCAAAGGAAGTTTTAAATTTTATAGGTGAACAAACGATTGTGACGATTCTTACAATTGTTGATGTAGATGAATCAAAGTCCGACGTATTACATGGCAAGCAAGGTAAGAGCCTTACTAACGAAAGAGAAGAGAAATTATCTTATATTACCGAAGTATTTATAGAAAACAATGTAAAATATGAAGTGAAAATAGCACATGGTATCCCAGCTGAGAAAGTTGTGGAAGTGGCAAATAGTGGTGATTATCAAGCAGTTATTTTAGGATCTCGTGGTTTAAATAGTTTGCAGGAAATGGTTTTAGGAAGCGTCAGTCATAAAGTGGCAAAACGTTCTGAAATTCCTGTTATCATTGTGAAGTAATATGTAAAGCTCAATCCCTGACAGGATTGGGCTTTATTTAGAGGTGAACATTAGATGAAAATTAACAATTTCTATTATGGATGGATTATTGGCTAAAAAGCCAGTTAAAAATTATTAAAATATACCATAGAAAGAGTGGTTTTTAAGGGGAGATGTTATGAAATTTTGCAAAGGAATATGTATTCTAATGTTATTGATTTTTTGTGATTTGTTGATTTTCAAACGATCGAAAGTATGGGGAGTAGCGCATGGCTGGAGTAACAATGAAATTTAAATAATAAAGGAAGAAGGCTATACTGATATGGTTATTAACCAATACTAAAAAAACTGTGAATTATATAATTCACAGTTTTTTATTTTGGATAATTAAATATATTCTTTTGCAATTTATTAAGTAAAATTACTGCAATATAATAAGGAAAATGACATATATATCTAGATATAAAAAGAGAGTGTACAGAAAATGGTTATTTTCTGTACACTCTTAAATTATTTTAATGATTCTGGAAAATCTTGATAGCCTTCTCTAATATTTACGACATTTTCAAATCCTTTGTTTTCTAAGATACCCACGGCGATTGAACTTCTAACACCTGACTGACAATGTACGTATATTTTATCCTCTTTATTAAATGGAATATTTTCATTTAATAATTTACCATGCGGAATATTGACTGCTTGATCTAAGTGCCCATTATTCCACTCTTCTTCATTACGTACGTCAAGTATATATTCTTCTTTACCAGTCATATCAACGCTATGGATGGATTGGGTTAAAATTTCTGATTTTGGTAAACGATAACCTGCTACATTATCAAAGCCAATTAATTGTAAAGTATGCGCTGCTTGTTCAACGGTAGATTTATCACCAATTAAATCTATACTATTTTCATAGTCTAAATACCAACCGATTTGGTTAATGAAGTTTTGGTTGTAAGGAATATTGATTGTACCTTCAGTATGACCACCATGAAAGGCTTCTTTACTACGAAGATCAAAGGCTATTCTTGCATTATCTAAACTAGGAAAAACGTCGTATGGTTGATACATGTTCATACCAAACTGATTAATTTTTTTCATCTGTGCAAAGTGATGGGGTGGCGCTGGTTGATTTGATGTTAATGTTTCAACAAATTTAGATTCATCTGTTACATTAAATGCCCAGTTATTAATTTTTTCGTAACCTAGCGTAGACATTGGTACGGCGCCTAATGCTTTACCACAAGGACTTCCAGCACCGTGACCTGGCCAAATTTGAATATAATCTGGTAAATCTTTAACACTTTCTATAGATTGATACATTTGTTTCGCACTAACTTCTGTAGAACCTTCCATTTGAACTGATTTTTCTAGTAAATCAGGTCTACCGATATCACCAACAAAGACAAAATCGCCACTAAATAAGCCCATTGGAACGCTTGAGCCGCCACCTTCATCAGTGAGTAAGAAACTGATACTCTCCGGGGTATGACCAGGTGTATGCAATACTTCTAATTTAATGTTACCTACATGAATAATATCTTGATGTTTAACAAAATGTGTTTGTTCTGGCATATTACGATAACTTAATTCATCGTCACCTTCGCCAGATACATATACGTTTGCATTTAATTGTTCTGCCACATCTCTAATGCCTGAAGCAAAATCAGCGTGGATATGGGTTTCTGCAGCTTGTGTAATTGTAAAACCTTCGCTATCTGCAACTTCCATATATTTTGTTAAGTCACGTACAGGGTCAATTATTATTGCCTCTCCTGTGCGTTGACAGCCAACTAAATAAGATGCTTGAGATAAATTGTTATCGTAAAATTGTTTAAAAAACATATAAAGAACTCCTTATTTTAATAGATTTAATTAAATAAATAAATTATGACTCGCGTTTTCAGTATCACCTATATAAGTGCCTACACCACCGTACTCAACTTCGTCTCTTAATTCTTCTTTCTTAATGCCCATGACATCCATGCTCATCGTACATGCGATTAATTTGATATCTTGGTCGATTGCTTGGTCGATAAGTGATGGTAATGAATCAACATTTTTCTTTTTCATTACGTAGCGCATCATGATATTACCTAAACCGAACATATTCATTTTAGAGAGTGGCATTTTCAAGGGTGTTTTTGGCAACATAAAATCAAACATTTTTGCGATACCTTTCTTTTTAACGTTAGCTGTTTGCGCTTTTTTCAACGCGTTAAGTCCCCAGAAAGTGAAAAAGATGGTTACATCTCTTCCTGCAGCTTTAGCACCATTCGCAATAATCATTGCTGCCACTGCTTTATCTAATTCTCCACTAAATAGTACAATTGTAGTGCCTTTAGACGTATGACTCACTTCTAAATCTTTGGGTTGTTCTTTTTGAATAATCGCTTTAATTTCATTGTCACCCCCATCAAGTTTTACTAATGTGTGTCCCGTTTGTTTCGCCCAGCTTTTAATATCACTTGCGAATCCTGGATCTGTGACTGTAACCTCAATTTGGTCACCTTCTTGAATATTTTTTACTTCTTTACTGATATTTACAATAGGGCCTGGACATTGAAGACCACTATAGTTTAATTGTTTACGCTCTGCTTTAATTTCTACATTTGTGTTTTCTTCTTTTGTATCATCGCTGACGTTTTTTTCTTCATAAGCTTTATAGCCGCCGTCTAAATTTACAACGTCATAACCTTGTTCAGCTAAATATTTACTAGCTTTAGCACTTCTGTTACCACTTTTACAGTGTACATAATAGGTTTTATTTTTGTCTTTATTGAACGACTCAATCTCATCTACAGGATGCAGTGTGGAACCATTGATGTGCCCCAATTCATATTCTTCTTGTGTTCTTACATCAATCAATTGACCTTGAGAAGTTAATTTTTCTAATTCTGATTTACTTAAATCATTAATATGTTTTTCATTATATTGTTTCATAATAACCTCCTGTTAAATACCTATAAGGGTATGTTAACTGATTGTTTATAGCGTGTCAAATACCCAATGGGGTATTTGACATTTTTGGTTCTATCTATTATTATGACTTTATTCAATTAAAAGTGGAGGAAATAACTATGCATTATGATAAAAAAATGATTAATCGTATTAATAGAATACAAGGTCAACTCAATGGAGTTATTAAAATGATGGAAGAAGAAAAAGATTGTAAAGATGTCATTACTCAAATCAGTGCATCAAAAAGTTCAATCCAACGTTTGATGGGGATTATCATTAGTGAAAATTTAATAGAATGTGTAAAGACAGCAGAGGATAATGGTGAAAATTCTGAAGAATTGATTAATGAAGCCGTTAACTTATTGGTAAAAAGTAAATAATGGATATTTCAACTGTTATTATGATGTTACTTATTGGGGTATTCGGAGGCTTTATTTCGGGTCTAGTAGGTATCGGTGGCGCTATTATTATTTACCCAGCCATTTTATTGTTACCGCCACTATTTGGGGCTCCTGCATATAGCGCGTATATCGCATCAGGACTTACTTCTAGCCAAGTCTTTTTCAGTACCTTAAGTGGCTCTTTGAAAGCAAGAAAAAAACCAGAATTCTCACCCCAGTTGGTCCTTTATATGGGAGGAGGTATGATTATAGGGAGCATGTTAGGGGCTTTGCTAGCAAATTTATTTGATGCTACATTTGTAAATATGGTGTATATTATCATTGCTTTACTTGCATTAATATTAATGTTTATTAACGTAAAACCTAGTTCAGACCAATCTTCCTTTAATAAGCCTTTATTGGTTATTGTGGGTCTTTTCGTTGGCATCATTTCGGGTATAGTTGGAGCAGGCGGCGCCTTTATTATTATTCCTATATTATTAGTTTTATTCAAATTACCAATGAATACGGTGGTTGCTAATAGTATAGTAATTGCCTTTATATCTTCAATTGGCGCCTTTATCATTAAACTTATACAAGGTTACATTCCTTTAGAAGACGCGTTATTTTTAATAATAGGGAGTATTATTTTCGCTCCGTTAGGCTTAAAATTAGGTGAAAAAGTCCCTAGTTTTGTACAAAAATGGATCATCAGTATTTTAATTATTATTGCAATTATTCAAATTGTTTTATAAATAAGAAAGAGAGGTACAACTAATATTTGCACTTCTCTTTCTTATTTATAAAGTTAAAACATTCTCAAATAGCAATGGCAAGTTGCTATAAATTCAACAGCTATATACGTATGATTAGGGTGTACCTTAAATTAACTATTATCAATTTGTAACTGCAAAAATTAAAAGTCTAAATTTATTTAAATCATCTAAGCTCAAATATTCATTCTCTTTTTCCATGTCTTTCGTTAAAAAGTAAAATTTACGTATCGTTTCATCAATTAATATTTTATTTTCATCTCTTGTTTCAATTATAGCCCCATGATAATTTGTTCCATATTTTTCCATACATTTATTTTCATAACCTTCAAAGAGTTTTTCAGCTATAAAAAACTTATTATGCTTTTCTACTTGATTAATTAAAAATATTTTACTAGTAATTAGATTAGAAAAATACATAGGATCATAAGCATCTAATCCTTCACTACCTGAACCCCTATGTCCTTCATAAATAACCGACTTACCTTCACTGTTCACTTTATCTTTTAATAACACTTGCATCAATTCAACAGTTTCTTTTTTCTCTCGTTCTATTCCAATAGAACTACCATTCCAATTGATATATAATTTAGTTAAATCATTAAGTATATTTTTTATCTGTTTATAAAATATGATTATAATCCCCATTATCAATAATGGAAAACTAAATTCTGAATACAAATACTTAAATATTTCTATACTACACCTTGTAATACTAATCAATGATACTCCTCCTACTTCAAATATAACCTTTTTGCATTTCTCTACTTACCAGTGTTATAATTTAGATAACGAAAATGATTAACAATTAATGCACCAATCCCCACACTACTGCAATAGTGTGGGGATTTTTTCGATGCTGGCTTATAAGTCGCCTATTAATTATTTGTTGCGTTTACTAAGCCAATAAGTATAATACGCAACAGCACAGCCACTGATGACTGGCGCTATGATGTGAACGAAAATGATTAGCAAAGTAATGCACCTCCTCTCTGCGTCTAAATTTGACGCCTGAGAGATAGGCGACCCTATTATTATACCATCTGAGAATATACAAGCATATCTACTTCCGATAAGTCATTTTATGTTATATCTTTGCTTATTTTATAGTATCAAGACAAGAAGAAACTCGTTTCACTCGTTTCAAAAACCCTCCTGATTTTTAGAGAAAAACTCTCTTATTTCATCGTCTTTAATAAAATAATATGCCATCTTTCCCTTTTTATAAAAATCAAGCACATCATTTTTATATAAAAGTCTTAAATGATGTGAAGTTGAAGCAACACTCATTTTCAATATCAAAGAAATATCACAAACACACAACTCATCTTCTTTAATCAAAGATAATATAATTTTCAATTTCTTCTCATCACAAATCTTTTCTAAAATGTTAAGTAATTTCTTAGATTTATCATCTTCTAAAAAACTTAAGGCATTGTTAACTTTATCCTCATGTACACAGATCACATCACAAGCATTTTTATAGCTCATATAAAATCACACCCTAAATTAAAATATAAATCCTAAAATTGTTTGAATAGTGTCATTTTCTATAATGATAAATAAACCTAAAGCTATATAAATAACAGCCATAATCCAACGACCAAATTTCTCAACAATTTCTCCAACTCCTGGAATATTAGCTAATTTTTGTGCAGTAAATACCAAGACGAAAATTAAAATTAAAAAGACAAACAAAGTAATTAATAAATTAGTAACACTTAATGTCACAAAATAGGGAACAAATACACCAATATTATCAGCGCCACAACTTGCTATGGTAATAATTGCAATCGTACCAACTAGTTTAGACAATCCTTTTTCATTCAATTCTTTTTTAGCTCTCTCTTCTCCGTCACTATCACCATAAATAGCCACTTTAATTCCTAAATAAATCGGTATTAACCCTAATAATCCTAATATCCATTTTTCAGGAACATAATTTAAGACAAAGGCAAAGAATAAACTTATGACAATCAATGTCACAGATCCTACATATTGACCAATATAAATATCGCGATATTCTTTCCTAGTCTTTGCTCTAGCAAAGAACATTAATAAAATCACTAATAAGTCTAATGCTGTCACAATATAAAGAATAGCAGCAGTTACAATAGTCTGAATCATAATTACACCTCATTCAAAAATATTTTTGAATATATTATAACTTATTTTTTTTAATAATCATAGGTGCTTTATTCCAATTGCTTTATTGACGTTGAGCCTCGGAACTTTTAACAAACTCAAAAAATAGTCTAATGGTTGGCATATAATCATGAATTTTAAATGTTTTCTTTAAACCAAAGTTAATGTATCACATTGGTTCACTTTCTTATTACTAAAGAATGGACTTTGTATCATTTCAGCGGCCTGCTATCTTCTTATTTGGTTATTTCTATCTTGTTTCTTCTTCTTTTTCTTATGATTAATATTGTTTTGTTTTTCAGTTTCATTCGCATAATACATAAGGAAGTCACTAGCGTTTATCGTTGGTAAATGAATATGATTAGATTGTTCATTTTCATGTTCATTATGATTGTCATGATCATTTCTATCCACTTGATTAATATGTTTTTTGATAACTTCTTTTTGATCGACATTGTTATATTTTTCAAGTTTGATAAGTAATTGAACTTTCTCATTAGGGGTTTGGTCTTTGATTTTTTCAAAGTTTTTATCGCCTATATCTATTCTTAAATCATCATCAATATGTTCTTTATAACTATCAATTTTTTTCTTTTTCCTTAATAAATTGCAACTCAACGTTATATTCAAAGGTATTTTTTTCTAAATTTTTGAGATATCTTTGACTAAAGAAAATATCTTTACTCGCTTTTTTATAAGTATTTTCTAGCAATATATCATTAGGAATATTGTTATTTTGTTTAAATTGATATTGAACATGAGTTGCTTTTATAAAGTTACCTTTTTGTGCCTCATCAACAATAAATGCTTTCTCATCATTACTAAATTGTTTATGAGATTTAGGGTACATTTGCTGAACAATTATATTATTTTTCTCACTTTCAGTTAAATAAACATCTTTAGCTGATTGATAAATTTCTTTACGTTTTTCTTCTCTACTTTCTAATTTATTCTTTTCATTGAGTAATTCTTTATAGTTAGATTTAACAGTATTAATAAACTCTTGTTGACTATATCCTTTAGTTTCAATATCTCTTCTAAATTGATAATTAGTATCATAATTGTCAGCATAAAATTCTAATTGACGTCTCTTAATTTCATTTTTAAGTAAGTCATTTTGAATTTTACGACCAAAGGTAGACGCATTATCAAACGTATTTTTTAGTGTTTCTTTCGCCTCTATATAGCCAACATCACGTTGATATCTATTAAATAAAATAGAATAACTATGTTCATTTTTGCTTACTTGATCATTAGCGTTTTGAACAAGTAATCTAATTTCATTTTGTGCTTGTTCTTTCTCTTTATCGTTATATACTTCTGATAATTCGCCACGATTATATTGTCTAATCTGTTCATTTTTCTGTCCGTAATAAGTAACGGGTTGATACTCAATACGGTTCTGTTGCAAAGTTGAATTTATAGTATAATTTTAACAAAAAGAAGTCTTCTGTATGAACTATTTCAGATATAAACAATTTAACAAGGATGTTATCACTGTAGCCGTTGGCTACTATCTAAGATATGCATTGAGTTATCGTGATATATCTGAAATATTAAGGGAACGTGGTGTAAACGTTCA
>NZ_QJSN01000027.1:0-10561 GCF_003217445.1 Staphylococcus sp. AtHG25
TAAATAATTCTGAATTTCTCTTTTACGCTTAAATCAGGATAATTCAATAAGTGCGTCGTTTCATACGTATCTTCATCAATCATTGAAAGAATACCTTTCGCTACTTTTTGAGCAGCTTCAAGATATTTAGGGTTATTCTCATGTTTTAAATATTCACATATAGCGAATATAAATGAAGCATTTTGTCCTAATTTAATTTCATTAATGTCTTCCGTATTATCATAGATATACGCTTTATCTTCAACTTCAAGTAATTGATTTGAAATAACATAATCAATTGCTTTTTCAACAGGTTGCAAATTTTTACCTAAATAAGCTAACCCCTCTATTAAAGCATATGTAGAAGATGAATGTCTTAGTATATTATAGAAACCAATTTCATTATCAAAATGTGGGAAATACCCATAAATATATTTACCATTATCTAACAACATATTTTGTAAGAAATGAGTACTGCTTTCAATTAATTGATCAATTTCATTATTCAAGTCATTTACTTTTCTCAAACCTTTTTTATAACCATTACTGTATAGTTCATATACTTCATCATCACCTATAAAGAAGCCTTGTGTATAGAATTTAATAACTTCTTTTTTATTATAAAATTCATTAGAAAACGCCTTTTTGTTAGTCGTATATTTACGTAAATAATTATTAATATTTTTTTCAGAAAGAAATAATTCTTTAGTCGTATTATCTGGTCGAACAAAAGCGTTCGCATTAATTTCTTCAGGTAAAACGGCTAAATTCCATAGACTATCAAATGCGATACCAAAATCTACATAATTTCGTCGTGTATTAATTAACGCTTTTTTCAATTCTGTAAATTGAACTTTTTCAGTGGTTGTAACAATATCTAATTTAATCCACTCGGGAAATTGACCTGTTTTCTTTTTAAATTTAAGTGCTGATTTCGAAATATCTTGCTTAAGGTAATTCGTTTTTTTGAACAGTTTAACTTGAGCTTTGATGTTAGGTTTACCCAAACTTAAAAAAACATAATTATTCATTTCAATTTTATTATTTACTGCGGTTAATAATTTTTCTAATTTATATTCAAAATCCATAGTTTTTACCCTATTTATAATTATTTATCCTCTTTCTCTCAATTAATATCATAGTATTTAAAATAAAACCAGGCCTTCCAGGGCCTGGTTTTAAATTTCATTGTGTCAACATGAAATCTACTTATTATTTTTCTTCATTATTTTTGTTTTTACGACGTTTGCCAACTAAGAATAATCCTCCAAGTGCAGCGAATAATGAACCAAATAATGTACCATTATTTTCATTACCAGTATCAGGCAATTCTTTACTATTTGATTTATCTGCTTTGTCATTATGATCTTTATCTGCATCTGAGTCAGCGTCTGCATCTGAATCAGCATCTGCATCTGAATCAGCATCTGCATCTGAGTCAGCATCTGCATCTGAATCAGCATCTGCATCTGAGTCAGCATCTGCATCTGAGTCAGCGTCTGCATCTGAGTCAGCGTCTGCATCTGAATCAGCATCTGCATCTGAGTCAGCATCCGCATCTGAGTCTGCATCTGCATCTGAATCAGCATCTGCATCTGAGTCAGCATCCGCATCTGAATCAGCATCTGCATCTGAATCAGCATCTGCATCTGAGTCAGCGTCTGCATCTGAGTCTGCATCTGCATCTGAGTCAGCGTCTGCATCTGAGTCAGCGTCTGCATCTGAGTCAGCATCTGCATCTGAGTCTGCATCTGAATCAGCATCTGCATCTGAGTCAGCATCTGCATCTGAGTCAGCGTCTGCATCTGAGTCAGCATCCGCATCTGAGTCAGCGTCTGCATCTGAATCAGCATCCGCATCTGAGTCAGCGTCTGCATCTGAATCAGCATCCGCATCTGAGTCAGCGTCTGCATCTGAATCAGCATCCGCATCTGAGTCAGCATCCGCATCTGAGTCATCTTTATAAAAGCCGCTATCTAAAGTCATATCATCTTGACCATTAATAGTAACAGTGACTGAACCACCATTTGAATCTAATGATTCATCTCCAACATTAACTTGAGTAGGAGTATACCCCTCTGGAGTTTCGAATGTAACTGTATAAGTCTCTCCATCATATAAATTATTAAATTCATAATATCCATTTTCATCTGTTCTTATAGATTTTGATGTACCATCAGGATAAGTTAGTGTCACTAACACATTACTAATTGGTTTCTCATTAACATCTGTTCCTTGTACGCCATCTTTATCAACATCTTCCCATACATAATCACCAATTTTATAAGTTTTTTCTGGTGTAATAGTACCATCGCCGCCGCCTTGATCATCACTATCTACAGTAGCATTTGTATATCCTGCCCAAGAAACATTTCCATATGAATTAGTAGTTTCCATTCTTACGCCTTGTTGTATAGCTAAACTATCGTCAGCTCCTGGGGTATATTTACTTTTAACTTTAATAATATATGGTGAATCTATATTTCCAAAATCTATATTAGCCATATTGGGAGCATAATTTTTATCAACAGTAAATTGATTAGTAACATTTTCATATTGATTGTAATCATAAATTCTATTACTTTCTGGTAATGATTGATTAGGTGAAACTTTATAGATTTCAATTTCAGTACTATCGTCTATAATAGTACTACCTTCTCCTGTATAAAATCCTCCATCATTATAAACACCACCACTTTTAATTATAACATTAGTGTTATTAGCGTTTAAACTTAATGGATTGACATAAATCGTTTGTTCAACTGTATCATTTGCTTGATCTAAATTAGTGAAAATAGATTCAATGTTAGATGCATCTTGAACAATAGGATCTTGATAATCTATATTAACCAATTTTGTTATTGGAGTATTCGCTGTTGAATAATTTAAACTTATAGTTTCTTCATTTGGAACTTGTTGCTTATCAATATATGAATTTAATATTAATCTAGCATTAATATTTTCATATTTATCAACATAATCAGTAAATGTATAAGTAGATGTTTTATTCGTATTGTCAAATACACCAGTTGCAATGACTTCACCAGATGGATCTACGATATCTACTGAATTAGCACTTTCAGTCAAATCAGATGGTACTGTGTGTTTATCATATTGAACGGTCATAGTATCGCCAGATTTAA
Source organism: Staphylococcus sp. AtHG25 (assembly GCF_003217445.1). Taxonomy (NCBI): domain Bacteria; kingdom Bacillati; phylum Bacillota; class Bacilli; order Caryophanales; family Staphylococcaceae; genus Staphylococcus; species Staphylococcus sp. AtHG25. The sequence continues at coordinate 3,123 of NZ_QJSN01000027.1, forward strand.
CAGCATTATCAATTGAAAAATCAGTCGTATAAATTATATTTTCACCATCGTGGGCTTGAATAGTACCATCTTCGTATAAACCCTCACTTAATGTTTGGTTATTCACTGTAATCAAATTATTAACATTGTTACTTGGAACTTCTGCTGCTAATGTAGTTGCAGATAAATTACTAAATGTAGTTGGTGTAGATATATTTCTTACTGATGTAGGAGATGTAGCGTATGTTGTTGTTGCTTCTTTATCATTAGAATAATCTAATGCTAATGCACCTAATAAAGTATTTTCATCTATTGTATTATAATTTAATCCTAAACTTTCTACTTGTGCTTCAGCATCATCTTTATTTATTGAAGTAGAGTCGGCTATATAATTTGTTAATGCTTCTTTTTTTTCTCCAATAGTTGACATATTTTGAATATTGTTAGCTACTGAATCAACATTTTGAGAATTTGTATTGTTTTTATCCGAATGAGTTGCTCTATCTGTGTTTGTTTCAGATTTCGCTGCTTCATTTGTTGTTGTATCTGTGTTTGTTTCAGGTTTCGCTGCTTCATTTGTTGCTGTATCTGTGTTTGTTTCAGGTTTCGCTACTTCATTTGTTGTTGTATCTGTGTTTGTTTCAGGTTTCGCTGCTTCATTTGTTGTTGTATCTGTGTTTGTTTCAGATTTCGCTGCTTCATTTGTTGCTGTATCTGTGTTTGTTTCAGATTTCGCTGCTTCATTTGTTGCTGTATCTGTGTTCGATTGTATTGCATTTTCAGTACTAGTCTCATCAGCTTTTGCTTCATCGTTGGTAGCACCAAATAATAAAGTTGCTCCTACTAATATTGATGCAGTACCTACAGAGAACTTTCTAATTGAATATTTATTCAATTTGTTAGGTAAAAAGTCCAGTTTTCTTTTAGAATTTTTCAAGAAACCACTCCTTATAAAAAATAATTGCTTTGATAATCCAAATCACATAATAATATATAAAGCAATTTATTTAATTTTATAAAAAATAATGTTAAAATACAATACCTTATACTTAAAAACATATTTTAGAGATGAATAATGATAATCTTTTAAAAAAATACTTATTCGTTATTTTATTATCCAATATGGTTCTACTATATTTAATAATTTTTTGATTTTTAAAAGGTTTACTAGTTATATGTATTTTAAAGCCAATAAAGGAAGGTTATTGACAGATCCTACTAATTTATAAATTTTATTTCAAATTCTACAATGATTATGTAAGTATTAACCTATTCTTATTCTTCTATAATTCACTATAAATATAAATTCGTATTATCAAAAATATGAGGATAATAGCATTAAAAATAATTTAATCATTGAGAAATCATCTCATACAATTATCTTTTTAGATCAACTTTTATAGTGATCCTCACATTAACTATTTTGTGATATTATTTTTAAAATCGTAAATTACATAAATAGAATGTAATTAGACACTGTAAAAATTTCTTATTTATATCGTTACTATATTAAATTATTATCACTTTTAATCCTATAAACAGTCTGCCTTGTTATATTAACTTCTTTCGCAATTTTACTAATTGCTTTGCCTTCTTTTAACATTTCTACAACTCTATGATAAATAATACGTTTCTGTGGGTCTTTAGCATTTGGTGAGTAAAGTAAAGGTCTCCCTTTATATACACCTTTTGCCTTCGCGACTTGAATACCTTGCGCTTGTCGACGTTTACTTTCATTTCTCTCTTGTTCTGAAACCATTGCTAATATTTGTATGATTAAATCTTTCATAAACTTATCTAATAAAGGGTTGTCAATGACTTCATTCATCATAGGTAAACTAGTAATCATCAATTGAACTTCTTTATTCTTTAAATAATTAACTGTATTAATCACTTCATCATAATTACGACCTAAGCGATCAATCGATTCTACTACAAATCTATCGCCCATTCTCACAAAGTTAAGTGCTTCTTGAAATACGGGTCTATTTTCTACTGACTTTCCTGATTGTTTCTCTGTAAATATTTTCTCTACGCCAAATGTTTTCAAATTATCTAGCTGTCTCTCTAAATTCTGATCTACCGAAGATACTCTTGCATAACCTATAATCATTTATTTTCACTCCACAATTAATATACACCCTAATCATACGTTTGAATTGCTATAAAATCAACAACTGTATCTGTATGATTAGGGTGTACTCTAAAAGCACATACACTCTGAAATTAAATGATATAATATAAATACTATTTTATATTGGTAAGCAAGGAGTTTATTAATGAAATTAAAAAAAATTAGTAATACTGATACTTTTGAAATATCTGGAACATTAATTATATCTGATTTTAAGGAAACTGGAATTTTAAAAAGTGATGGTAGTAATTATCAATTATTATTTAATACTGATATGGATTATGAAGAAAGAATAAACCAATGCCAATTTATTACTGCAAAAGGAGAAACATTGTATCTTAGAAACGGCATTTTATCGAGACATACTATAAATTTTCCAGGAAGTAACGAATATGAGTATTTATTCACTCAAATTTGGGTATCTATTTCTCATACAGAGATTCCTAAAACTTTTGATAGCATAAGTGTTAAATTTAGTGGTCTAAAAGAAAATATAAATCACATACCATTTGATATTAAAAGGGATCAAACAAATAATGAATATACTATTTCTATCGATAAAGCTAATCTAAAGAAAGAAATAATTTCATTGAATGAAGTTCGTCTTTCTTCAGATTGTAAAATAAATCGTAAAAGAACTAGATTTAACGAAATCACCTTTCAATATGAGAATTCACTAAAATTTGAGTATAAAAACAATTTAACTAGTGATAAATGTATTTCAGATGCCCTTAATATTGCTTACATTTTTAGCTTTATAACTAATGAAAAACATAAAATTGAAAGTATCATATTGTATTCTAAAAAAGAAGCTTTTAGGGTTTTTGTAGATTTACCATTCAATTTTAAGGAGCACCATAAAACAAAAATTACGTACGTTACAAAAGATTTCCTTAATAAATATTTATCAAATATTTATTCTTTTTTTTATAATAATCATGATTCGTTTCAAGATATATTTTCAAATTATATTAAGTTAATGTATACGCCAAAATTTATTGAACATTATCTAGTTGACTTATTAAAAATAAATGAAGGTTTGCATAGAAGGCTCGTATCAAATCAGCAAATCATTTTAATAAATAGATATAAAGATTTATTTCACTCATTAGATAACGAGTTACAAAATTATTTAAAAAGCATTGTTAATTATGACGAAAAGTTACATGATTATTTGAAGGATTATAGACATTATTATTCTCATTATTTTCCACCATCAGAAAAACCTACATATCAAAAAGATAATATATTTAATATCTCCAATTTTGTTCTTCAACTTCATAAATCTTTTATAATGTTTAAGATAGGCATTCCCTCTAGTGAAATAGTATCTTTATTAAAGATCACTCACTAGTTAGTAATCAATAAACTATTTTGCATTCCTCTACTAACCAGTGTTATAATCTAGATAACGAAAATGATTAACAATTAATGCACCAATCCCCACACTACTGCAATAGTGTGGGGATTTTTTCGATGCTGGCTTATAAGTCGCCTATTAATTATTTGTTGCGTTTACTAAGCCAATAAGTATAATACGCAACAGCACAGCCACTGATGACTGGTGCTATGATGTGAACGAAAATGATTAGCAAAGTAATGCACCTCCTCTCTGCGTCTAAATTGACGCCTGAGAGATAGGCGACCTGTATATTATATCATCTCTGAATAAGGGATAATAGATAACTTCCGATAAGCCGTCTTATGTTATATAACTTTGTTTTTTATGGTATCAAGACAAGAAGATTATCCTCCAAAAACTTGTCGAATGGTCAGTTTAATAGCTCACGCTATACCGACATTCGTCTCCAAGTTTAGTTAAGGGTTCTTCTCAACAATCAATAAATTTTCTCGGCATAAATGCGTGTCCTATTATTTATTTTATTCACTTTAAATAAAAAACCGTGAAGTAAGCGAATTTGCAACTTACCTCACGGTTTATACCTAAAATGTCTTATTCACTCATAATTTGACATTTATTCACATAGCCATTGTCAATATAAAATCGGACATTTTTTATTACCAATTTTGTACATATATACTTCACCCCATGCTGAAGTAGGAGAGTAATAATTTGGTTGACCATAATTTTGAATTAATGTAGCTTTAAAACGTTTAAGGACATTAATAATTTTAATCATCAATTTCACCCCTTTAATTTTTATTATATACTAACTTTGAATACTAAAAGAGCATAGGTGAAAATAAATGGATTTATTTATAAGTAAAATGAATGAAGTAGCAAAAAATATAGGAATGTTAAACTCAAATTTTAAAAATCCGTCAGGGTCAGGATTAACTAAAAAAGGACAACTATCAACAAGTTACGATTTATCATTGTTGTTATTACAAGCAAGTTTAAATCCAATTATCGTTAAAATTTGGAAAAAAGAGAAACATATAGTAAGAATATTAGGAGATAATACAAGAAAATCGGAAATTAAAAGTACTGTATATAATAAAAGTTTAAATAATTATTATGATATTTTAGGTGGAAAGACAGGTACCGTAGGTTTTATAAAAAATTTAAGTGTCCTGTTATATGCTAAAGATGAGATATATTTAGTAACAGTATTAAAAGCAAAAGGAAATAGGTTTCACCAAGTAAAACTTATTATGGATACTGTTTTAGATAATAAAGAAAGTAACATAGATGCAAATTCATTTACGGTTTTTAAATATCCATTAAAAAATATAGAACTTTTAAAGAACTTTAAACCTCACAGTGTTTTTTCGAAAAATGAATCAGATAAAAGTAATCCTGCTAGTATAACTAAATTGTTAACGCTAATAACTGCGTTAGAGTATCCGATTGACTTAAACGATAAAATCAAAATTCAAGAAAGCGATATTGTTGAAGATAACATGAATAATATATATGTAGGAGACATAATATCGTTAAATGATGCAATACATTTTATGCTTTTATCATCTTCTAATATTTTAGCTAATGCAGTTGCAAGATACATCGAGGAACATTATCTCTAATATATAGATAATGTAAATATCGTATATAAAATAATAACTCTTTAGTAAACATAGTGATGAATCAGTTGTAGTAGTTGAGCTAGATGATTTCAATAAAAAGATTATCAAACAATTAGAAAAATAAGTATAAGTTATAATCAATCATCCTCTTAATAAAATTTAGTTAATCTAAAGGGTTATACACAAAGATTTTAAATTTTAATTTCATACGTATGTGTAATAGTCATGACTACCTATAAAACAGGTAGTCATGACTATTAGCACATTAAAATTATAAAAAGAACAAAACTCTAGAATTATGCACTTGAATATAGATTAGATACAATAAAATATTAAGAAAAAGACTTTAAAATTTATTAAAGTTAGACTTGGGGTCTTGATATGAAGTGAAAATAATAGTTTCTTTTTCTCCACGTATAAATCCACTTTTATATTTAAGTCCTAAAATAAAAGAATTATTAAACCTAAACAAATCATATTTATAATGCTTATATATTTGATATAAATCTTTTACAGTATAACTTTGTCGATCTCTACTTCTAAAACGACCAGTTAGGTTAGTAGCTATCGAACTAGATAATCTTAGGTTTTTTATCAAATGATTAATATACTTTTTTCGATTTGAGCGATTTTCAAATAACTCATTAGCTAACTCATAGATTTCAGAAGGATGTGGTGAGTTAGTCATATTTTTTAGTAATGTATAAGTATCAATTTCTCGACCTTCAACATAGCCAGTTTTACTATTATTAGTTGGCCAACTCTTCATGTTAATCGTTCTATTTTCTAATTTTTCATCTACAGCTTTTAAATAATAAATGAGTGGGCCCATTCCCTCAATGGTTTGAGACATATCACTATTAAATTCTTCAATGATTTGGCCAGTGTCATTATTTACTCTAATATAGCTTTTTCCTACTTTACTAAGTTTCTCAAATAGATTATCAAAATCAAATTCTACGTCATTCAACTTCAAAATGTTAGGCAACGATTTAGCTATTTCTGGAAAATCTGTGCCAGTTACAGAAGACTTTAGTAAAGTTAGAGAATCTTCATTACATAAATATCTTAAATCATTTATTAGTAATTCCTTATTAGGATACCAAGTTATATTCTTATTTCGAACTTTGTTTACGACTTGTCTTAACTCCGGATCCTTACATAGAATGTAATCTGCATTACAACTTTCTAATTCCTCAACTAGTTGTAAATGTGTTTCACTAGACTTATGACCTAAATCACTGATTTTTCCCAGGGCAATTATTTTATGACCTGTATAAAACTTTGTTTGACTATTAAACGCTCTAATTGCATTAATCATTGCAGGCAAAGAAGCATTATGTGTATCATCCAGTAAAGTTAGTTTATGAGATTTTGTTTGTATTTCTTTCAGTGCTAATATTTTTGAAAAAGGTTTGAAATTCTTAAGTAAGTCTTTCTTTATTGGTAAATTTAGACTTTTCAGAATTAGCATACTTGCTAGTGTGTTAGAAACCATCCCTTCACTAATCGTATTAAGCTGATAAATGTCTTCTTCATTTTTATGGTCATTTACTAATAATTCAATATTTCCTTTATTATACTTGATATTATCAACAGTTAAATCTGCATTACTATCCTTTTTAATACTATAAGTTAAGACATTATTTGTATTTTCTCGCGCTTTGTCTACTAAGTAACCTGCATATAATGTATCATTATTAATAATTGCTACTCCATTATCCGCAAGTCCTTCAAAAATCCTTGTCTTAATTATAGCCAGTTTTTTAAATGCTTGAACAGAATCTTCTACAATTATTTGAGGAACAGAAAATTTCAAATCGGAAATATATCTTTCAGTTATAATTAATCCAATTTCTTCATTTTGTCTATCAACTAAATCATTACCATCTAAAGCATTTTTATTTCTTCCCAATTCTCTTGCCCATGTTTCTTTATTTGGAGAAAAATACGCAGTCTTTTTGTTTTTCACAAATTTATAAATTGTCTCAAAATCATCTATTTCATTTGTTTTCGCATTATGAGCATCTTTTAACTCTCCACCTATAATATGATAAATATTTCCAATTGTTAGCATAATCATTACCTACCTTTTGAATGCCTTTTGGTACTGTACATATCCTGATAGATAATGCTCAATATCATCAATACGGACACGATAACCATGGTGTTTAATAAAGAAACTTCCTAAGATTCTAGATGGATTTTTAAAGTACATTGCATTTTCAGGGTAAAAGAAGCCTACTCTTTGATAATCTGCTCTAATATCAATAACTTCTTTTAAATATTCCTCATCTATCAAATGATTTACTAATTCCCCATAACCAGTTTCTTTGGC
>NZ_QJSN01000028.1:0-9488 GCF_003217445.1 Staphylococcus sp. AtHG25
GCTAATAATTATAGAGGTAATTGTGCCATTTTTGTATTCAAACATAAAAATTGGACTGATGATTTTTAGTCATCAGTCCAATTTATTATAGAGCCTTATAATCTTACTACGCTTTCTATGAAAAATAAAAAGAGCGCTCTTCCTATTATAAGAAAAGGCGCGCTCATTGTGCGTTATTAGATAAGGCTTCTATTTTACCCGTTTTATTTACTGCAATATTACTACTTTGTGATTGATGGTTTGGATTCAATTGATACGTAATATCTTGATTCGTTTCACCACTACGTTCTAAATTGACCACTTTACCATATTGATGATTCGTATAATTTTGAGCAATTATTCTACATTCTTCAGAAGAATATTCATGCTTATTACTATTTGCATTGTCATGGGAAGTGGAATCTATTTTATTATAGTGTGTTTCCATTTTGCGTTCATCGGAATTTTTCTCTGATGCTTTAGCTGTGTGACTTGTAGTAATATCTAACATTTTTTCAGTTGCAGAGACACTACTCATCTTTGAAAATGTAGAAATTGTCTGATGCACTTTAGCTAAGGCATTTTGGTTTGTAGCTATAAATAATAAGAAAGCTAGACATAACGATAAAATTACAGCCACCATACCTAAAAGTATGTTTTTTAAATTCATCTCCTTACCCACATCTCTCTCTAAATTTTTATTTATCTTAACATATATATAGAGTAAAAATAATTATGTAGACTGCAATTTAAAATAACTGTAATCTTTGTAATACTTCTATTAATAATCGACGCTATATTGTTACAATTTAACAACATAAATGTAAAAACAAGCAATGACATCGTCAATTTTTCAATTAAAAACGAATGATGTCATTGCCTATTTCATTTAATATTCATATTATCTCTTACTTATCTATTCTATGGTCTTTACTTCGTTGTGTGTTTTCGACGTCTCGTTGCTTGCAGTGCTTTTTCAACAAAAATAATCACGATACCGAACAACATAACTATGATTGCCATATATAAAGGAAATTCCACGTTAACATCAAATAAAGCGCCTGCTACTAATGGACCTACAAAGTTCCCCATACTAGTAAATGTGGAGTTTAATCCACCCGCAAAACCTTGACGATTACCTGCAATGTTAGAGAAGTAGTTCGTAAGTGCTGGACGAATCAAATCGAATCCAATGAACACGATAAAACTAATAAACATGATCGTCCAATAACTATGCGACAAGATTAATAAACCAAGTACAATCGCTGAATAGAGTAATGACCAGATAATAAAGGTTAATTCAGTCATGTATTTCATAAATTTGTCGAAGAAAAAGACTTGGAATACCGCTCCTGCTACGCCACCACCAACAATTGCGATTGAAATATCACGTGGTGTATAGTTGGCTTTCTCAGATGTATAAAGTGAGAATAATGTTTCAAATGCTGATAGACCAAATGCCAGTACTAATGTCAAAATAATTGGCGTAATAAATACTTTCCAGTTAATTTTTGTAAATACTTCCGGTTCGATTGAATGGAATCCTTCAGTTGTTTCTTTGCGTGGGTTATGAATTAATAATAAAGACATGATAAATGCTAATACACCTAAAGTTCCCGCAAAGTAAAATGGAGCTCGATGAGAGAATTCCGCTAAAAATCCGCCAATCCCTGGACCTAGAATAAAGCCTGAATTGATAATAGCTGACATGTACCCAAAGTTCTTGGCTTTGTCTTTAGCTGGTGAAATATCTGCAATCATACCAGTTACACCAGGCATTACCATTCCTGCACTAAAACCACCTAATATACGAGAAGCGATTAATACAGGAAAATGATGACCGATAGCGAATAGAAACTCCGATATGGCAAATAGAACTAGACCAATGCAAATAATTAATTTTTTTCCAAGTTTATCAGCCATCGTACCACCGAATGGTGAAATAATCATTTGAGATAAGGCAAACACTGCTACCAATATGCCTAAGTCGCTACCTTTTAGACCTAAATCTTTCAAGTAAGCGGGGAGTACAGGTATTACCAATCCGATACCTACAAAGATTAAGAAAATATTGAAGTACAATGTAAATAATTGTTTTTTCATGATGACACCTCATTTCATTTTTTGTTTGGTAAATTTCATCATTTCATTGAAGATCAATTTTAATCACGCTTCTGATTAAATATAAATGAGCTACGTCTAATAATATAGTTGAAAATTACATAATATTAGGACATTGTATACTATTTAACTTCTATATTACAATAGTAAGATTTAAATTCTAAGCAATAAAACTTACTGGCTAGTATAATGTAGGTAACTTATCAAATTGAGGTGACGATGATGAAATATAATAAAGATGGTCAAACGTTTCTTTTAGTGCTAGACAAAGGCGAAGATATTGTAGAAGTCCTAACACAATTTGCTGTGGAGCAAGAAATGAAATTCGGTTCAGTTAGTGGTATAGGCGCATGTGACAACGTAACGTTGAATTTTTACAATTTAGACACTCAAAAATATGAAGCACGTGAAGTTAATGAAGCTTTAGAACTAACAAGTTTACTTGGCAATATTTCACATATTGATGATAAACCATTTGCGCATTTACATGGAACATTCGGAACACATGATTTCCAAACATTGAGTGGTCATTTAACGAAAGCTGTTGTATCAGCTACGGCTGAAATAGTAATTCAAATGACTAACTTAGATGTTAATCGTACACATGATGAAGAAACTGGATTGAACTTATTAAGACCTTAATGCAATTATATAAATTAAATTAGCCCATAGATGACATATTTAGATATGCATATATGGGTTATTATATGTATTCCTCATTTATTACATTAAAATAGCGTTTTATATCTTTAAATTTCTTTTGACTAGATAAACATAATGCTTAAATATTTGATTACCATTTAGGTAACCTTTATTATTAATCATTGACTAACTAAAATAAACTCTTATTTTTTCAAAGAAAGTAGTGTATAACATGACTTCGCGTTATATTGCCAGAATATATTTCATAATACTTTTCACATTCTCACTATTTGAAACACGTGTTTTTAATTTTATGAGTTTAAACCTCTTTTTAGCTTATATACCATTTGAGTTATGTTTACTATTAAGATTATTTAAGCCAAGAAAAAAATATGAATGGCCACTATTTTTAATATTTGGTTTAATTTTTGTATTGCTAGTGCCTAATACGTTTTATATGCTAACGGATTTAATTCATTTAAATCAATTTACATTTGATTTTTATGTTCAATTAAATATTATGGAATGGCTGTATTTTACTTACCTATTATTGGGCGTCTTTTTAGCAATGTATTGTATGATTCTTATATTTATAAATTTGATGCATTTCACTTCAAACTTATGGCTAAATCGTACCCTAATTGTAGTTCTTATGTTCTTAAATGGTTTGGGCATTTATATGGGTCGTTTTTTGAGATTCCATACTGTTCATTTGATCACTGAACCTTTCACTATTATTCATCAGGTGATTGCATCTTTAAATACACAATCCTTAACATTTATTTTACTTATGGTATTACTACAAACCGTAATCATTATATTCGTGAAAGGAGTGAGAGTGGCAAAATGATTTGGCACATTTTGATTCTTCTAATCATTATTATTGCTTTACAACTCATTATTGGACATTTCTTTCATAAAAATGGTTTTAGTATGACACATAGTATTATCCTTATGTTATTACCACTTGGTATTGGTTTGTATCTCGTTCAAATTTTTTATTATGAACGCCGTTATCCTAAATGGGAAGTGCCATTAAATGTCAAACTACGATTAAAATATATGTATTTGGTTACTTTCTTAGAATACGTAGCCGTATATATATGCTTATTTGCCTTAAAATAACACTCAAAACCTTGGTGAAAGTAAGTGTTCACACATTTACGTAAGTAGTTCTAATATAGATAATGAAACGTAGTTGAATGCGGAGGCCCAACAAAGAGAATTTCTTAAAGAAATTCCACGAGCTAAGCAAGCTGGGGTGCGGGACCCCAGCAAAGAGATTTTCAACAAGAAAATCTACAAGCTAAGCAAGCTGGGGTGTAATAAATTTTGGAAAATATTATTTCTGCCCCACTCCCTTCTAACAAAAGTAAATTGGAGTGGGGCAGCATTTAATTTGATTGCTATCTCACTCCAATTATTTTTTATATTTGTTTAAATACTGACATAACATGATCTCTTGCTTCTTTATGATCGACTAGTGGTTTTGGATAATCCTGACCTAGTTTAATACCTTCTTGTTCTAACTCCGCTTCATGTTTAATAGGTTCATGTAATAATTTAGGAGTAACATCATTTAACTGTGGCATAAACGTTTTAATGTATAAAGCATCTTTATCAAATCGTTCACTCTGACGACTTGGATTAAACATTCTAAAGTAAGGAACAGCATCTGTTCCTGTAGATGCAGACCATTGCCAACCATGTACATTTGATGCGGAATCAAAATCGATTAATTTTCTTCTAAAATAATCCTCACCCCAAGTCCAATCAATGAACAAATCTTTCGTTAAAAACTGTGAAACAACCATTCTCATACGATTATGCATAAATCCAGTTTGATTTAGTTCAGTCATTGCTGCGTCAACTATTGGAAAACCAGTATGTCCTTCACACCAACTTTTAAATTCATCCTTATTATACTCCCATTTAATGTCACGATATTTTTCATTAAATGCCTCATGAGCTGTGTTTGGATATTGTGTCATTAACACATAATAGAACTCTCTGAACATCAATTCTCGTATAAACTGTTCAATATTATGTTCGTCCTCTTCATAACGCTCTAACAATTGAGTAACAATTTGTTTAATGTCTATTATGCCATAAGCTAAAATGATACTTAACTGACTCGTTAAGACTTCAGGCAAATATTCACGATTGGTTTCATAATTTTGTATGTCTTGTTCTATGTAATCATTCCATTTTTTAATTGCTTTTGATTCTGAAAGACCAAACTTCGAATAATCTTGGTTTAACTTTTGCTGAGATTTCACGAATAAATCGGACAAGCCTTTTAATTTATAGGCATAAGAGTCATGCTTTCTTAGTTTGGAACGATGTGCCTTATAAAAGCTGGTAAACACTTTGTATGGTTCCCCTTGTTTGTTCATCGTAGCGCTTGGTTTGAAATAGTGATTGGCACACACTGTGGTAACTGTAATATTGTGCTTGTTAAAAGCCTTTTTTAAATGACGAATATCATAACTTTCTTGATGATAACTCATAATATCGCCAGCAACAATAACTTCACTGATAGATTTATCCTCACAAAAATCTCCTAAATCACTATAGTCTAACAAGAAGGGTTCAATATCATACTGTCTTAAGTCATTTAGAAATGATTGCATTACACCAAAATAATAATTTGCTTTCATGTCTGTGTCATCTTCTTCGAATATTTCCTGTGGAATAATGAGGTAGCATTTCTCAATATCCTCTTTATTTTGATGAATATATTCAAATAAAGGATTATTATTAATTCGGAAAACGCGATTTAGTATTACACCTATAGTCATCATTTCACTCCCGTTATTAAAGATTCATTAACTTTACCCTTTTTCCAATAATTAAAATCAGAAACTTTATGTTTCGACTTAATGGTATACCAAAGTCTTTAAACCAATCCTAACCATTTCCAATATGTCAAACTAAATATAACTACTAAGATATAGGCAATAATAGTTAGTGGTACTCCTGTCTTTAGGAAGTCTTTAACTGTGAATGTACCCGTACCATAAGCAAGCATGTTTTGTGGTGCGCTAACGGGTAATAAGAAACCAAAGCTAATTACAAATTGTTGAATTAGAACAAATCCAATCGATTGATCACCTAAATGTAATGTAGCTGTAAGTGATATAAATACTGGTATAAGCGCCGAAGATAAACTTGTTGCACTCGCAAACCCAAGATGAATCAAGATATTAAATAGTGTTATAAGAGCAATAGTAGCTATGAGTGGCATATGTTGTAACCCCATAAGTCCGAAGGTTTGGTCACTCAGCCACTGTGCAGCGCCTGTTTTTAATAGTACATTCCCTAGTGAAATCCCTACTCCAAATACTATAATTGTTCCCCAAGGTATTGTTTTTTCTACACCTTTCCATGTAATAACACCAACTTTAGGTGTTAACATAATTGCCAAAGCAATTAAAGTAATGGACGCAGAGTCTATAGGATGTAGAATCTTTTCAGTAGACCAGAAGAAAAGTAATAACACAGATATAATTATCAGACGCCATTCTCTAAAAGAGACTGGTCCTAATTTATCTAATTCTTCTTTGATCAATTCTTTACCGCCTTCAATTTCTTTATGTTCAGGTGGCATCACTTTCATCATGATAAAGAATAATGCGATTGACATAAGGATAGACCATGGTGCAGCATATAAGAACCATTCTCCCCATGACACATCGTGTCCTAAGTTCTGATTAATAAAATTAGTAGCTACAATATTTTTTTTATACCAATGTTCCAAATCGAAACGGCCTGGACTGCTGTAATAATTAAAAGTGATGCAAGTTTACTTTCTTTTGATACTTTGAATGCGGCAATCATACCTAATAAGATTGGTACAACTGCACCCGCTCTTGCAGTTGCTGAAGGAACAAAGAAAGCTAGTAAAATTGAAACTAAGATTGCACCGATAACAATATTACGTGTTTTATTACCTACAATTGATAGCACTAGTAAAGCCAAACGTTTATGTAATTGCGTCTCTTGCATCGCTGCTGCCAAAAATAATGCCGCTGCTACTAATGCAACCGCAGATGTCGAAAATCCACTAAAGGCATGCGTTAATGCATTTCCCGTGCCTAACCAATCTGCGCCAGATAATATTTTATCTCCCTCTTTTGGATTACCTAGTTTTTCTGACAGTTGTTGGACTGGACTAAATCCACAAATTAAAATGATTAAACCTAAAACCATTGTTGCTGATACTGGATACGTCACAGCTTCGGTTACCCACATAATAACGGCAAACGCTAAGATGGCAAGTGTTCCTTTTGCCATTATTGGTAACCCTGCTGGTGTTGGTAATAACAAGATAATTAATAAAACGGCAAAGCTTATAATAATCCAAAATGGCTTATAACCACTTTTACTCTTTTTTTCCTTTTTATTTTTTAAAAGGTTGTTATTCTCCTGTGTAGCCTGCACTTCTTCCATAGTTACCACTCCCTTAATTCGTCAAATTCAGTATATCAAGAAAGCGCTTCAACGATGATGGAATATGACAAAATACACAAAATATTCACTTTTCATATTATTTTAAGCATAAAAAAACTTTGTGATAATGTCTTATTGACTATCACAAAGTCTATGTCATTCTTAACAAAATTATTTAACCAAAAATTTCACGATTTAAGCCAAACACATATAATAGCGTAAAGAATGTAGCCGCACTCAAAACAGTCAAAATTAAAGATAAAATAAGTGTTCGTTTGAAGCGATTAATAAAAGCTATGAATAAAATACCTAAATTGTATGCAAAAAAGAGTCCAAATAAAGCCATTGTCACTTTAATGTTAGTATAAAATATATTAAACAATAGTACAATAATAGCAAAAACTGTATAAGGAATCGTAATACATCTAAATTCAAAACGAATTTGCTTCGTACGTTTATCCTCGTTATTCATGGTCAAACCCTCCTATTTTTATTATAAAACATAAAAAAGTAAACACCTATGTCATAACTGTGACAAAACGATATTATGTGAATTGAATCATATCAAGTTGATTACGTAATCTATCTGTATCTAATGACTCTCCAATGATAACGATAGTCATCGGTACGTCTTTATCGATAATGCCATAATCAGGTAAGCCCATTGCATATTGAAATTCATATGTTACTTCTGGTAGATCTCTAAACTTCACAAATCCTTTTAAGCGAAGTACACTATCTGGCAAACGCATAATAAATTGATAAAATAACTGACGGTCTATTGCTGCTGTAAATGTATACTGCATCGACTGAATCCCATGATGATGTGTATGTTTATGCTGAATTTCATTATGTCGAATCACTTTACCGTTGATTTGTTCATCATTAAATTGACTATAAGTGGTAATAATTATAGGCGCTTGTGGATTGAGTTTATTTAAATTTTCTTTAACGTCGTTAAGTGCTTCTTCACCTATTAAATCAGTTTTATTTAGTATTATCGTATCACTATAACGTAATTGTTCTTCTAATAACTGAGTTGTTGAAGGACTATAGACTTCTTTTTTAGTGAATCTTTGTGCATCTACAATACCAATAATTGTTGGTTCATGAATATTTTTTATTATTGTAGGGTCTTGGCAAGCCGAATAAATCTCAAGGGGATGCGCTAAACCAGTTGCTTCTATAAGAATATGACTCGTATCTGTTTGATCAATCAACTGTTTCAATTGGTTAACTAAATCGTTATTTAAATCACAGCATACGCAGCCATTAATTAATGAATGAATGGAAACATCATTTCCAAGTAATAAACTATCAACGTCAAAAGATCCAAATTCATTCATTATAATTGTTATTTTCTCATCTTTTTTTAATAATTGCTCTATATAATGTTTTAGAAATGTAGTTTTACCACTTCCTAAAAAGCCATTTACGATTGTAATTGATATTTTTTCATTTTTATTATTTATCATTTTAAAATCTCTTTTCTTTTTAAAATTAATTTGAATATGATAATATATGTATTTATTTTAGATTACACTTGATTAAAATAGAAATATCTTCTAAAATTTAAACATACTTTAATTTTAGCATGGCATTGAGACGAAGTGTGTTGCAAGTTATATTTTATACAACATAGACAAAATTTAATCCGAAACATAGAGAGACGGATAGAATGTCTGGAGGAGAACTTTAATGTCTGAACAACATAATTTGAAAGAGCAACTCTGCTTTAGTTTGTACAATGCACAAAGACAAGTTAATCGCTACTATTCAAATAAAGTCTTTAAAAAGTACAATCTTACGTACCCACAATTTTTAGTGCTAAGTATTTTATGGGATGAATCTCCTGTAAATGTTAAAAAGGTAGTTACAGAACTAGCTTTAGATACTGGTACTGTATCACCTTTATTAAAAAGAATGGAACAAGTTGACCTCATCAAACGCGAACGATCTGAAGTTGATCAACGTGAAGTATTTATTCATCTTACTGAGAAAAGCGAAAAAATCAAACCTGAATTAAGCGATGCATCTCAAAAAGTCGCGAATGCTTCTTCTTTAAGTAATGATGAAGTACATGAACTCAATCGTCTATTAGGGCAAGTCATCAATGCTTTTACCGAGTCAAAGTAAAATGACATGCTAATACTAAGCCAATTAAAGTTATTCGTTTCGAATTAAACTACTATATATTTAGGCTCTACGTCAAATCGGACTGATGAGTCCAAATATTGAGATTAAGCAACCTTAGGTTGTTTAATCTCTTTTTTTGTTGTTGAGGCAAATAGTCG
>NZ_QJSN01000029.1:0-8953 GCF_003217445.1 Staphylococcus sp. AtHG25
CACTCGGATGTCTGTCCGAGGACTCAATAAAGTCAAAAGAGAACTTGGTTTTGTATTAATGGCACTTAATATAAGAAAAGTAGTAGCTCAACGAGTTGAAAATAATCAAAAAATTTATAAAAAAGACAATTTCTATATTATTTCAATAGAAATTGTCTTTTTTCACTTATCCAAGAACTTTATGTCCCACTCCCTATTTATTTACGATATTTCGTATTGTTGGCTCGTTTTTTAGGAGACAGCTTCAGCCTGTAATTCTCTAAAGAAATTCTTTGATGAACATTTACTCATTCTGTTGTGATGCTTGCTTAGGGGGCTGGGTCGAGCCGCGGTCTTCTAAAATAGTTTTTAGATAGATAAGCAACATAGGAGTCTTCACAACTACACTTCGTAATCTATCTTAGAACTATTTACTTAAGTGTGTGAGCACTTACGTTTATCAATAATTCTAAATCTCTCAGAAGTCGCTTAACTACGTTTAATTATCAATTAAAGATTTAGAAATTACTTGAAGTTTTTTTCATTAATTTTTGAAAATCTTTATCAGTTATATTTGAATGTGAAAGTGTTAATAAGTGACCGTCTAAGTCTTTTATAGTCATTTCTTTAGCGTTCCATGGTTTTTCTTCAAGTTGTTCCACAATAAATTGTGAAGTTATGTGTTTCTCTAAGTTATTAATATCTTTAACTAAAATATTCAAGTATGTTGCATTACCAACTTCAAAGTCATCACTAGAAATTAGCATGATATCTTGATACTTCTCCAATCTCAGATGCTCCATTAAAACCTCATTTTTATCATTTCTAAATTTAAATACACTGTTAAATCCTAGTGTTTTTTCATACCACTTCGCTGCTTTTTGAATGTCACTGACTAGTATCTTATTAAACATTGGCATTTGATAATAATCCATTTCAAATCTTCCTCCATTTCTTTGGTATAACTAAAACATAATCTATTACGTAACGTTAAAGTCAATAATGGAGAGACTAAAATTAGAATATGAATTGAACTAATATATTAATTTAGCGATGTGGTTTGTGTTAAATGTGTTTATTAAGAATAGCGAAGTAATATCTTTTCATAAAAGGTTAGTGTCGAAAATTGTATATTAAGCTATAAAATATCTTGAATTTTAATTAATGTAAAACATATGAGAAAAATAAAGATATTAGCATGGATGTTAATATTGAAATATAAAAATAGTCTAAAAGATGCTAAAGAAAACATATGAATTCTCAAATTGAGAATAACATGTAAGGGTGGATAGCTTATTATTATAGAAATAGTTGGTAAGTGCAAATTATTTCTTACTTAGGGGTAATTTAAATTTATGAAGCTATTTATATTAATTAGAAGTCTATAAATCGATAAAAATTAAATAACTAAGAATAAATTCTATTTTTGAAAAGTAGGGATATTTATGTTTGAAAAATTGGACTCTATTGAAGATGCACCATTTGATTTACTGTTGTTGGCTGATCCGTCTATGAAATTAATTTTAGAATACCTTCAGAGTGGAGAATGCTTTATTTATAAAGATGGTTCAGTAATATTAGGTTGTTATGTGTTAAAAGAAATTAATATAGATAAGGTTGAATTAGTCAACATAGCTGTTAGTGAAAATAAACAAAGTCACGGTATTGGTAAAAAATTATTATTACATTTGTTTGATTATGCAAAACAAAAAGGATACAAAGAGATCATTGTGGGGACAGGCAATTCTAGTATTGATCAAATTGCTTTTTATCAAAAAGCAGGTTTCAGAATGATTGGAGTAGAAATTGGGTTCTTCGAAAGAAATTATAATGATAAAATATACGAAAATGGAATTTTATGTAGAGATAAGATTTGGTTTTTGAAAAAAGTGTGAGCAAGTAATATATGGATGTTATATAAAAATAATAAAGATTAAAAATAAGCGTTGATAAGTAAAGTTTTTTTATTAACCAACTTAAATTGTATAGCACTTTTTACATTAAGAATTATTTATAAAACCATTTATAGTTTCATACTAAAAATTGATGTTTTTAGGAAAGGAACTTATTGTAAATATATGAGAATAATTGCGATTTTATTAGTGATATGTCTATGGACTAGCTTATTTATTAATTTTGGTATGATTAATGTCTTTTTAAATATAGCTACTACATTTGTGTTACTTAAGTTACTAAACGATAGAAAGAAATAATTTATTTGGATTTATCTTAGCTTAGACACCTGTTACTATGACAGGTGTTTTTATATTAAAATGTATATCTACTGAAAATATAGAAGGAATATTCAATGATGATTAGTATACTTATAAAAATGACTATTTAACATAATTAATTTTTTAACTATGTTTCATCTTGAGTATAGTGATTTTTAAAGTTAAGAATATTGTTTTTAAAAGAAGAACGGATTATATATAATATAATCATTCATAAATATCATATTTAAATATATGATAAGTAAGAAGGTGTACCTTGTGGAGTACAAATCATTAAAAAAGCTTTTTCATATGTATGGTTGGGATAATGTAGATACAGAATATAATATGCGGTTAAATAGTTATTCAAGTTATGTTACCGATTTTATAATCCATCCAATTCAGGACGAGAAACAACAAAGAGACGTAGAGTATCCTCTATTCTTTGTTCTAAATCGATCATTAGGTATTAATCTTGAAAAGGTCTTAAAAAACTCAGATAGAATTAAGCAACTTTCCTCAGAATTGCCTAAAGTTGCGAATGAAGTATATATTAAACATTTATTAATCAATTAAATCCAAAGTACAAATAAAATTGAAAATATAAAAAGTACGAAAAAAGAAATAGCTGCGTCTTTAAACAAAACTAAAGGTGAGAATAAGCGTTTTGATGGATTAGTAAACCAATATATTATGATTGAAAATGATGATGTTGAAATTAACTCAATTACAGATATACGTAATATCTTTGATTTAATTGTGCCTTCTGAAATTCTAGAAAAAGATTTACCAGATGGAAATTTGTTTAGAAAAAATTCTATTGGTGTATATGACAATGCTAAAAGTAAATGGATTCACAGAAATGAATTTAATGAACCAGAAATTTTTGAATATCTAACTATCTATTTAAGTTTTATTAAACATTACGAAGCACCAGATATTTATAAAATTCTAGCTAGTTATTACATGTTTGAATACATTCATCCGTTTTATGATGGAAATGGAAGAGTAGGAAGATATATTTTAGCTAAATTGCTTAATGATAACTTGGATTCATTTACAGCACTCACTTTTTCATACGTCGTAAATCACAATAAAAATAAATATTATAAGGCATTTCAAGAAGCATCTGATTACTTTAATAAAGGTGAAATAACAAATTTCATTGATGATATGATGCAATTACTTATTGAAGGACAAAATAATATAATAGAAACGTTTGAAAATAATACAGAAATAATTAAAAGACTTGCACAGGCACTTGATCAACAAGGATTGAATAAATATGATTCAGATGTTCTCTTTATATTACTTCAAGATAAAATTTTTGGAAGTAAATATTCTAGAATTACTATTAAAGGAGTCAAAGATATCGCAGGATATTCAAGAAATAAAGTTAATGAAGTAATAAAAAAATATGAAAGCAAATTAATTAAGTTAAAAAGTAATCCTGTTGTTTACGAAGTAAAAGATAGTTACGTACAGGAATTACTTTCTATGCAAAACAATTCAAATTGAAATATTTAAACATACAAATACGCAACATTAATGGGCAATTAAGCAATAAACGCCAAATTTATTCTCAGGTACTTACAATAAAAGTGTAATTTAAATATTAATGAAGGAGTGGAATCAAATGACAGACGTATTCGGTTTCATAAAAAAAGCGATTGACTTTATTAGTAGCATTTTAGTACACGGTGAACCTAAATAATTAAAGCTATAATGAAAAATCACCCCGGTATTAGATTAAAAATCTAATTTTCGGGGTGAATTATTTATATCGGTTTTTAAATTACACAATCACAAATTTCGCTTAATTGAATCAACGTAGGCAAATGATAAATGAAACGGTATTGATTCGCGTATTTTTGAAACTTAAAAGATATTAAATAAGTTTGTATAATAAAATATAAAGATGATTGGGGGGATTAAATGGAATTTAAACTAATTACTTATTTCGATGAAAGCTATATTGATTCAATTTACGAAACATATCAATCAGTTGGTTGGTTAAAACATGATAAAGATAAGATACGAAAAATTTTTGAGAATAGTACACATGTAGTCTTTGCAATTTATGATAATAAAGTCATTGGTTTTGCTAGAGCATTATCAGATGGTGTATTCAATGCAGCTATCTATGACGTTGTTGTTAATAAAGATTTTCAAAATAATCAAATTGGTATGCATATGCTTGAACACATTCTTAAGGAAATAGGGTCACTTTCATGTATCCATTTAATCTCAACTATCGATAATTTAGAATTTTATCAAAAGGCTGGATTTAAAAAATTGAAAACTGGTATGGTTATATATCAAGATAAACGCCTAACAGATACATATACTGAATAATTGGTAGATGGAATATTAAATCATTCTATTGAGTCTAAAATAAAAATTTGTATTACAATAGAAGAGTTAATAATCATAATTCACAGGAGTGTTATGTAAATGGAATGGATATTATTTGATAAAGACGGGACTTTAATAGAATTTGATAAGAGTTGGGAGAAAATTGGTATAAGATTAGTGGATAGTCTTTTAGAGGAATACCCAGTAGCTGATAAAGAAGTTGCACATCGCCAATTAGGTGTTCTTGATAATGCCATCGTTCCTGATTCTGTAATGGGGTCAGGGTCACTAGATGAAATGATTAAAGCTTTTAATAACGTTGTTGGTAAAGATGTCTCAACTTGGACACGTAATACGAGCCAGGAGCTTGTTGATACACGTGTGCCAGAGAACAACTGGATTGATGGTGTGTATGATATGATTCAATCTTTAAAAAAAGACGGCTATAAAATTGGAATTGTTACAAGTGATTCACGAAAAGGGGTATTGCAATTTCTTGAAGATACCAATTCTAAAGACGCTTTCGACTTAGTTATCTCTACAGAATCACATGCAGCGGAAAAGCCAAATCCAGCAGTATTAAATCCACTGTTTGATTCTTATGATGTCGAACCTGAAGATGTAGTTATAGTAGGAGACACTAATAACGACATGAAAACAAAGGTTAATGCTGAATTAGGTTTAGCAATTGGTGTACTTACTGGTATAGCTAAAAAAGAAGAGTTAGTAGATGCTGATGTGATAATAGAGACAGCTGTGAGTGTGCCCGAAGTCTTAAAACAATATATTGAAAACAAATAAGATAAAAAATGTAAAAACGCTACACAAAGAGTTTGAAATGTGTAGCGTTTTGTTTATGTTAACGATTATCTACCTTGCGATAAGTATTAATTACATGAGCAATTTTATCAATAATTGGGTCTAAAGAGTCTGGGTTTTCATGAATATCATATTCGTTGATGTTAACGCGCACGACCGGACAGGCATTAAAGTTATTTATCCAGTCTTCATAACGTTTGAATAACTTTTGCCAATACTCAGGATCCGTATTAATTTCCATATCACGACCACGTGCTTTGATACGCTCAATTACTTCATTGTAGTCGCACTCAAGATAAATTAATACATCAGGTTTAGGGAAGTAAGGTGTCATTACCATTGCATTGAACAACTCAGAATATGTTTTAAAATCATCTTCATTCATAGTACCTTGTTCTTCGTGCATTTTCGCGAAAATATCAACATCTTCATAAATAGAGCGATCTTGAATGAATCCACCACCATATTCAAACATACGTTTTTGTTCTTTAAAACGTTCTGCTAAAAAGTAGATTTGTAAGTGGAAACTCCAACGTTCAAAGTCATCATAAAATTTATCTAGATAAGGATTATGATCTACATTTTCAAAAGAGGTTTTAAAATTTAATTTGTCAGCTAAAGCCTGTGTCAATGTTGATTTCCCAACACCAACGGTACCAGCAATGGTGATTATTGCGTTTTGAGGTACTTTATAATTATTCATGTTCAATTGCTCCTATCATAGGTCTTATTTTTTCTAAAATTGATTGATAATCTGAGTCATTTTTAACAAAATCAATTTCACTTGTATTAATTAAGACGACATTCGCGCCTTCACTTTTCATGGCATTATAAAATGTTAAATAATCTTCTTTGAGATTCAATAAATAGTCATCCTCAATATGATGTTCAAAACTACGATTACGTTGAGCTATTCTTTGTTTCAGAACCTCCAAATCAGCATCTAAGAAAATAATCATGTTAGGCATTTCAAGATCTTCAGTTAAAATATCGAAAATGCGGTCAAATTTATCAAATTCATTATTACTCAACGTGTTACGAGCAAAAATTTTATTTTTATAAATATGATAATCGCTAACAACACCTTGAGTCATTTTAGCGATATCTTTTGCCTGTTTATATCGATTACAGAGGAAAAACATTTCTGTTTGAAAACTCCATTTAGAAATATCATCGTAGAAGTCAGATAAAAATGGATTTTCATCAATTATTTCTTTTTCTTCATAGTAATTTAATGTCTGGCTAAGCTTATGAGTTAGGGAAGATTTACCTACACCAATTGGGCCTTCAATTGCGATAAATGGTTTGTTCATAATCACATCTCCAAATGTTAAAATAGACAATGAGTATTGTATCATAAGTGAGGTATAACACACATGGCAAATGATGAATATTACATGAAATTAGCGATTGAAGAAGCTAAAAAAGCTCAAAAACTTGGAGAAGTTCCTATAGGCGCAATCATAGTTAAAAACAATGAAGTCATAGCAAGCGCACATAACTTAAGAGAAACTGCGCAGCTACCTACGGCTCACGCAGAACATATCGCTATTGAACGTGCTTCAAAAGTACTTGGGAGTTGGCGTTTAGAAGGTTGCACCTTATATGTAACGTTGGAACCCTGTGTCATGTGTGCCGGTGCCATTGTAATGAGTAGAATTCCTAAAGTGGTATACGGCGCCACTGATCCTAAAGGTGGATGTATTGGTAGCTTGATGAATCTATTAGAAGAATCTCAATTTAATCATAGAGCTGAAATTGTTAAAGGCGTACTTGAGCAAGAATGTGGTGATTTATTACGAAACTTCTTCCGTGAGCTACGGTTAAAGAAGTCTAAAACGAACAAGTAAGCGTACAAATTGTTTTATATTTGTTAAAATAATACACGTGAATGTGGTGTCAAAATTGAGGTTTAAAAACTTTTAGATGATACTTTTTCAAAATAAATAGCGTTTAATTAAGATAATGAAACGAGGTAACTGTATGATTAAGTTAATAGCAACAGATATGGATGGCACATTGTTAAATGCTGCACATGAAATTTCAAAAGAAAATGTTGATGCGATTAAATTTGCACAATCACAAGGAATAACAGTTGCCATTGCGACAGGTCGTGCATTTTATGAAGCGAATACACCTGTAGCTGAGACAGATTTAAGCGTACCATATATTTGTTTAAATGGTGCGGAAGTACGTGATGAATCATTTAATATTATGAATACGTCTAATTTGAATCATGAATTAGTGGAACGCATTAAATCAATTCTAGATAAAGATGACGTATATTATCAAATTTACACTAATAGAGGGATTTATACAGAAGATCCTACTAAAGATTTAGATATATATTTAGATATTGCTAAACAAGCAGGACAAGAAGCGGATGTTGAAAAGATTAAACAAGGCATTCAAAAGCGTATAGATAATGGCACATTAAAAGTTGTAAATAGTTATGAAGAAATTGAAGATATCCCGGGAGAATTAATCATGAAAGTGTTAGCCTTTAATCCCGATTTAGAGAAAATAAACGCCATTGGAGCAGAACTTTCAGCTATTCCAAGTTTAGCCATTTCATCATCTTCACGCGGAAATCTTGAAATTACACATTCTGACGCGCAAAAAGGAATCGCGTTAGAGTCTATTGCTAACCAATTAAATATTGATTTAAAAGACGTTATGGCATTAGGTGATAATTTGAATGACGTGTCAATGCTAGAACATGTAGGTTATCCGGTCGCAGTAGAAAACGCTATGCCAGAAGTTAAAGCAGTTGCTAAATATGTAACTGATACCAATGAAAATAGTGGTGTTGGAAAAGCCATCATGAAGTTATTGAAAGAAGAAAATAATTAATATTAAGAGGTGTATAGTAGAAATGAAAGGACATATAATTGTTGGTAGTGCCAAAGTTGGCTCACATACAAATGCGTTAGCTAAATACTTAGTGGGACAGTTTGATACACATGATTTAGATGTTGATATTTATGACTTAGCAGAACGCCCATTAAATCAATTAGACTTTTCTGGGACAACGCCGTCTATCGATGAAATTAAAACCAATATTAAAGATTTTCAAGAAAAAGTAATGGCAGCAGACTTCTTAGTACTTGGAACTCCTAATTATCATGGTTCATATTCTGGCATCTTAAAAAATGCATTAGATCATATCAATATGGATTATGTCAAAATGAAACCAGTAGGATTAATCGGTAATAGCGGAGGTATCGTAAGTTCAGAACCACTCTCACATTTACGTGTCATTGTTCGTAGTTTATTAGGTATTGCTGTACCTACACAAATTGCAACACACGATTCGGACTATGCAAAATTAGAAGATGGCACACTGTATTTAAATGACGAAGAATTCCAATTACGCGCAAAATTATTTGTTGATCAAATTGTATCATTTGTAAATAACAGTCCGTACGAACATTTAAAATAAATTATAATAATGTAAAAAAATACATTTATAAAGGAAGAAACTAGTTTAAAGAGTCTGGGACATAAACCCTAGAGAAATAGCCAGTAAATGAGTTTTAACAAATTCATTTACTGGCTTCTTTATTTACAATACTCCGTATTGTTGG
>NZ_QJSN01000030.1:0-8574 GCF_003217445.1 Staphylococcus sp. AtHG25
GATCAGGCACCTTCAACGAAGGTAGCAATGGCTAAAGTAATTAAAGCTTTTAAACTTAAACCTGACTGTCATTGTACATCGAAATATCTGAATAACCTCATTGAGCAAGATCACCGTCATATTAAAGTAAGAAAGACAAAGTATCAAAGTATCAATACAGCAAAGAATACTTTAAAAGGTATTGAATGTATTTACGCTCTATATAAAAAGAACCGCAGGTCTCTTCAGATCTACGGATTTTCGCCATGCCACGAAATTAGCATCA
Organism: Staphylococcus sp. AtHG25; assembly: GCF_003217445.1. NCBI lineage: Bacteria > Bacillati > Bacillota > Bacilli > Caryophanales > Staphylococcaceae > Staphylococcus > Staphylococcus sp. AtHG25. The sequence goes on from NZ_QJSN01000030.1 coordinate 266, forward strand.
TGCTAGCAAGTTAAGCGAACACTGACATGATAAATTAGTGGTTAGCTATATTTTTTACTTTGCAACAGAACCAAAAAGAGCCCTAAAATCATCAATCTAGTAAAATAAAGTTTGCGAAGACAAAATTTTACTGGAGATGATGATTATGGACTCATATAAACACCTTACCATAGAAGAACGCGAAAGAATATTCTTTCTTAAGGCTAAAGGATATTCTTTAAGAAAAATCGCTAAAGATATTTGCAGAAGCCCATCAACTGTTTCTCGTGAATTAGCTAGAAACGCTTCCTCCGGAAGCTACAGCCCTACATATGCTCATAATAATTACAAGTGCAATAAGAAAAAATGCGGACGTAAATTATTATTAAAATCAAAGATTTTATTTGATAAAGTAAAATTTTTATTTCTTAATCAACAGTGGTCACCTGAACAAATTGCAAACCGATTGAAAAGTGAAGGGCTTCACCTGGCTATTAGTTATAATACTATTTACCGTGCTATTTATTTAGGCCTATTTGATCCGCCTAAATTAAGTCACGGTAACCGTGGATGTATTAGATTGTTAAGGCATAGAGGTAAGACTAGACACACTAAAAGTCATCAAGAAAATAGAGGTAGAATTAGAATAAGTTATTCAATACATGATCGACCTCAAATCATTAATGATAGAGAACGAATCGGAGATTGGGAAGCCGATACTGTTATGGGAAAAACTGGAAAATCTTGTCTTGTTACATTAGTAGATCGTAAAACCGGCTATTTACTTTGTGGTAAAGTACCTAAAAAGAAATCTGAGTTTGTGAAACAGAAAATCGTAGATTTACTTGGCACCTTACCAAACAATAAACGATTATCTATTACACCAGATAGAGGTAAAGAGTTTTCTAAACATCCAGAAATTACGTCAGAGTTAGATAACATTCCATTTTATTTTCCTGATCCTCATTCCCCTTGGCAACGTGGAACTAATGAAAATACAAATGGATTGATTAGAGAATATATAGCCAAAGGTATTGATATTGATAACATTACAGAAGAACAAATAGAACACTATGTTTATAAGTTGAATACACGTCCTCGTAAACGATTTGATTGGAAAACACCAGCAGAGCTTTTCAATGATAAGGTGTTGCACTTAATTTGACAATTGAAGATATAAATAACCATGGAATCACATCGTTATTCCATGGTTATTTATTGTTCTAATCATACAATTTTCTCTCTAATCTTGCCAGAGATGTAATCCACGATACCGACCATAATTACTAAGCCGATTAATATAATTCCGACACGATCCCATGAACGTGTCTGCAAGGCAAAGATTAATGGTGTACCGATACCTCCTGCACCGATTAAGCCTAAGATGGACGCCGAACGCAAGTTCAACTCAAAACGGTAAAGAATTAATGACATGAAAGTCGGCAAGATTTGCGGGATGACCGCAAATACTAATGTTTTAATTTTATTTGCGCCGCATGCTTTAAGCGATTCGGTTGCACTTAAATCGATATTTTCAATATCCTCTGCGAAGAGTTTTCCAAGCATCCCTACTGAATGAATACCGAGTGCCAACACGCCTGAAAATGATCCTGGTCCTACTGCTTTGATAAAGATTAAAGCCATTACGATTTCAGGAAAGACTCTGATAATACTTAAGATAAATTTGCTTGTGCCTGTGACTGGGCGGAGTTTGACAATATTCTTTGCGCCTAAGAACGCTAAAGGAATACAGATAATCGCAGCTAATATTGTTCCGACTACTGCAATCGCAAAGGTTTCTAACAAACCATGAAGCAAGTCTTCTCCGCCTTTTTGATAGACAAAGCCCCAATCCGGATGAGTTAGTCCTTGTAATATCGAACCGAGAATTTGACGGGATTTGTCTTTGATTTCTAAAGCAGGCATACCGGCAAAAGCCCAAATCAAAAGTGCCGCAACCACTAGTGCTGTTAAGGTATATTTGATTTTCTTCTGCTTATTGCTGTAGTTGTTCAATAACTCTGTTTTACTCATTGTCGTCATGTGAGTTGCTCCCTCACTTTCGAACTGATGAAGTCAATAATGACTACAATCAATAGTGTAAATAAGATAATCACTGCTGTTTTATCGTATTGGAACAGGCCGAGTGTTTGGTCATAAAAGAGACCGATACCGCCGGCACCGACTAAACCAAGTACCGCAGCTGCACGAATATTAATTTCAAAGGCGAATAATACATAAGACACATAAGAAGCGAGTGCCTGCGGAACGACACCGAACAAAATCCATTTGGTTTTATTCGCCCCTACTGCCGTCATGGCTTCTAAAGGGCCTGGATCAATCGCTTCTAAAACTTCATATAATAACTTTGCGACGATACTGATAGTTAATACAATTACCGCGAGCACCCCTGGAATTTGGCCAATCCCAAAAACCGCAACGAAAATAGCCGCAAGTAATAAATCCGGTATCGTACGCACAATGTTCAGCACGAAACGTGCCGGCATTGCTATCCATTTCGTACGTGAGATATTCTTGGCACATAATAATGCAATGGGTACTGCAATAATAGAACCGATAAATGTACCTACGATTGCCATACGAATCGTATCTAACATTGGATTCAATATCTGAGATAAATAACTTAAATCCGGCGGAAACATATCTGTAAATAAGACACCGATTTGAGGCAAGCCGTATAATAAATCACCGATACTAAATCCCGTATAAGTCAAACTCCATATTACTAAGAAAAGTACAAGGACTGCACTGAAAGTCGTCTTAAACGATTTCTTGTTATTTAACATCGACGCATAATCTTTCGCATGATCCATGCTAATTCACTCCTAACTTCTCTTCGTCTTGAATAGAACGGCCGTAAATTTCATTAAAGGCTTCATCTGTTGCACGCTCAACAGGGCCATCAAAGACCAATTGACCATCGCGCAAACCAATAATACGTGTGCCGTATTCACGTGCTAAATCTACAAAGTGCAAGTTGATAATAATTGTGATACCTAATTCTTGATTAATACGCTTCAAATCATCCATCACTTGTTTAGTTGTTAAGGGATCTAATGAAGCAACAGGCTCATCTGCTAAAATAATCGCAGGTTCTTGGCATAAAGCTCTTGCAATAGAAATACGCTGTTGCTGACCGCCGGATAATTCATCAGAACGTGATTTATACTTATCTAAAATATTGACGCGGTCTAAAGCTTCTAATGCTTTGATTTTGTCTTCCTTCGGAAATAGACCGAGAATCATTTTCCAAGTCGGATGATAGCCGACACGTCCGCTGAGTACATTACGCATCACCGAAGAACGTTTGACTAAGTTGAAATTTTGGAAAATCATACCGATATTTCTGCGCATTTCAAGCAGTTGATTGCCGCTGGCTTTAGTCATCGATTTGCCGTCAATCAGAATTTCCCCTTCTGTAATATCATGCAGCCGATTGATAGAACGCAGTAATGTCGATTTTCCTGAACCTGACAAGCCGACAATGACTGCGAAATCACCCTTTTCAATATTTAAATTAATACGGTCTAAACCGACATGACCGTTACTATAAATTTTGCGTACATCTTTAAATTCAATTTGACTCATACTCATTTCCTTTCCTTCTCGCTTTAATACAAAGCGAGCGTATTCAACGGACTCAATGTGCTCTTGCAAGCCTCACTGCGTTGAAATACGCTCATTAAAATGGTGTGATGGAGAACATCTGTTTGCTTTGTGCTTACTTCATTTCTTTGACTTTTTTATCGTATTCTCTAACGATATCGAAGTTTTCATCTTTGCTGTCTACGTAGTTTTCATGAGAGTAAACTTCACTGATGACTTTGTGTCCCTCTTTTGTTTTCGCAATATCTTTAAAGGCTTTATTCAGTTTGTCGCGGAATTTTGAATCCATATCGCTGCGCACTGAGATTGTGTCGTTTGGAATCGGTTTAGTTAATTTTAAAATTTTAGTTTCATCAAAGACTTTAGGTTCGTCTTTTTTCACGATTTTACGTGCATCGTTGAATACAGCTGCCGCATCTACATCGCCGTTCATTAATGAAATGACTGCTTGGTCATGACCTTTCATGTTCACAACTTTCATGTCTTTTAAGACATTTACGCCTTCTTTGTCTAATTCAACAAGCGGGAAAGTATACCCTGCAGTTGAAGTCACATCTTGCAGCGCGATTTTTTTGCCTTTTAAATCTTTAACACTTTTAATACCTGAATCTTTTTTAACAAGAATTTCTGATTTATAGTCCTTTGTAAGTTCTTTTGAATCTGAACCGTCCTTATTCACTCCGAAACGTTGTGCTTGAAGCAATACATCCGCCGCTTTTTGATCGTGCGCTAATGTATAAGCTGTCGGAGGTAAGAAACCAACATCTACTTTTTTAGATTTCATCGCTTCAACAATTGTGTTGTAGTTCGTTGAAACTGAAACTTTCACTGGGATATCTAACTCTTTAGATAATAATTTTTCTAACGGTTTTGCTTTCGCTTCCAACTTATCTGCGTTTTGAGAAGGGACAAATTGAACTGTTAATTCTTTAGGTTTGTAATCCCCGCTGCCTCCCTCTTTATCACTTTCTTTCTTATTGTCTAAAGAACTGCCGTTGCCGCAAGCGGATACGAATAAAATAACTGCCATCATTAAAGCGAAGAGTGACTTTAACGCATGTTTCTTTCTCATTCAACATTCCTCCATATGTATTGCGATGTGTTACACATTTATTATATGAGTGAATTAAAGTAAAAAACAACACAATATTTGTGTAGATTGAGTAAATAATTTATGCAATGTTGATTATCTTTAAATTATTTGAAACTTTAGTTAAGTTATCGTAAATCTTAAATTTATCGAATGTAACTTTCTAGAATTACGAATATAATGAAAGGACAAGTAAATAAAAATAAATACATAACCATTTTAGGAGGAACATTCAATTGAAAGTAATCCATCGTTACGTCGCAAGTTCTGTTTTGATCGCATCTACACTACTCAGTGCATCACCTGATACATACGCACAAAGTACCACTGATGCACCGACTATCGGAGAAGCTGAAAAAGGCAAAGTACTTATGGATAATTCACATGCCCAAACCGCAGGTGCGGCAGATTGGGTCTTAGACGGCGGCTTTTCTGATTATGCCAACCAAATCGCAAAGCAAGGTTATCAAGTGAAAGAATTACGCGGACAGGCAAGTATCACGCCTGAAAAGTTAAAAGACACAAAGATTCTAGTCATTCCTGAAGCGAATACACCTTTCAAATCTTCTGAACAACAAGCTATGGTTGATTTTGCAAAACAAGGCGGCAGTATTATTTTCATTTCTGATCACTACAACGCAGACCGCAACTTGAACCGAATTGATTCATCTGAAGCCATGAACGGCTATCGCCGCGGTGCATACAACGATATGACCAAAGATATGTCGCAAGATGAAAAGCAGTCAGAGGCTATGCAAGGCGTAAACAGTTCTGATTGGTTAGCTGAAAACTTTGGTGTACGCTTTAGATACAATGGTTTAAATAATCTTACAACGAAAAATATGGTAACAGGCAAAGATGCGATGGGCATCACAGATAATGTCAACAGTGTGTCTATGCATGCAGGTTCAACGTTAGCCATTACTGACCCTGATAAAGCAAAAGGCATTATTTATACACCTGAAGGTTTATCTTCAGAACAAAAATGGTCGCATGCGGTAGATCAAGGTGTCTATGCCGGAGGCGGTAAAGCTGAAGGACCTTATGTCGCGGTGTCTAAAGTCGGCAAAGGCAAAGCGGCATTCATCGGCGATTCATCTTTAGTTGAAGACAGTACACCTAAATATAAACGAGAAGACAGCGGAGATACAAAGAAAACTTATGACGGCTTTAAAGAAGCAGATAATCAGCAATTGCTCTCTAACTTAACAACATGGCTCGGCAAACAAGAAGATGCCGAAACGATAACAGCGCTCGGTGTTTCAAAAGACCAAGCCACACCATTGAAAGATTTCGAACAGCCAAAGCAATCAACAGAACCGCAAAAAGAACCTTGGTCAGAACCTAAAGCAGGCTATAAATGGTACGATCCATCAACTTTTGCGGCTGGCAGCTATGGAGGCTCACAATCTGAAACTCCAAAAGAAGAGCAGCCTTCATCACCAGATGAGGATACAAGCAGTACATCTATCAATACGAATGGCATTGCATTCGATGTGCCTGAACAACTTCAAGCAGGACAAACATTTACTATCAAAATCCAATTTAAAGGTCAGCCTGCCAACCAAACTTTAAACGATTTGCGTGCCGGTATTTATGCAGATGGCGGACGCCAGCTTGCGACATTCGGCACACAATCATCACCAGGGTATAGTGCAGCACAATCTGTTCAAACAGACAGTGACGGCAATGCGACACTGTCCTTGAAAGGTCAAACAATATCTGATGCTTCAGGGTCTGCACACTTGCGTTTAAAACAAGGTTCGCATAACCTGAAAACACAATCTATAACGATTAACTGATACGCACATAGGGGGATTTTACATTGACACAACTTGCATTCTATATCGTCAGCGATGTACACGGCTATCTCTTTCCAACTGACTATCAAGACAAGACACAACGATTACCGATGGGGCTCTTGCATACCAAAGCCATCATAGAAGAAGATAGTGCACAGTACAAAAACACGATTCGTATAGATAATGGCGACTTTCTTCAAGGATCGCCTATCGGACATTATCTTGCGAAAGAAAGAGAATCTGCAGAACAGCTGGCGGCGATTTATAATCAATTCGTTTTTGACTTAGGTGTAATCGGAAATCATGAGTTTAATTTCGGCTTAAATTATCTCAAAGACACACTAGCAGATTTAGATTATCCAGTCTTATCTGCGAACATTTTAGAAAACGGCGAACCCTTCACTGGTCATGGTGTCACGTATTTACAAAGAGAGGGATTAACGATTGGCGTGATTGGTTTAACTACACAATATATCCCGCATTGGGAGAAAGCAGAATACATTGAAGGTCTGACATTTGAAAGTGCTGAAAGCACATTGGCACAGTGGCTGCCTGAAGTCAGAGCCAAATCTGATATTGTAGCAGTATGTTACCACGGCGGGTTTGAAAGAGATTTAGAAAGCGGTGCGCCTACGGAAGCCTTAACTGGAGAAAATGAAGGTTATGCATTACTCGACCGCTTCCACACCGACATCGACCTCTTAATCACCGGCCACCAGCATCGTGAAATCGCACAAGTCATTCACGGTGTCCCAGTCATCCAGCCTGGTTCTAAAGGCAATACTGTCGGCAAAATTGTCTTAGACTACCATGATCAAGGTGTGCATCATGCGACTGCACAGCTTTTAACTGATGATAATCCTGATAAAGCTGTACTGACAGATGAGCTTCAGCAATTCAGCGATTATATTGAACAATGGCTAGATGCCCCAATCACTTTATTATCTGAAGATATGGTCGTTGAAGATCAATTTAAAGCACGCACTGCACCGCATCCATACCTTAACTTCTTGAATTACATCTTAATGGAAGCAAGCAATGCTCCGATTGCGGCATCTGCCTTATTTGATTTATCACGCGGCTTTAAAGGCGAAGTCACAATGCGGGATGTCTTAAACAACTATCCGTTCCCTAATACATTCAATGTACTGAAACTCAGCGGACAAGATATTAAAGATGCTTTGGAACAAACAGCTGAATACTTTGAAGTACAAGACCAAGAAGTCATTGTGAACCCTGAATATGTTGAACCCAAGCCTCAGCATTACAATTATGATATTTGGTCAGGTATTGCCTATACTATCAAAGCAGGCAATCCTAAAGGCGAACGTATTACACGTTTGACCCATCAAGGACAGCCGATTGCTATGCATCAAACTTATGAAGTCGTACTGAATAATTACCGTGCTGTCGGCGGCGGCAACTATCCAATGTTCAGTGAAGATAAAATCATCAAATCGATTCCGACTGAAGGTGCACAGCTGATTATTGATTACTTGCAAGCACATCCTGAATTGGATATTCCGAATGTGACAGATTTCAAAGTTGAAGTATAGATTACATTAAAGACAAACACAGCCCCCGCATTCAATACGGAGGCTGTGTTTCATTCTTATATCAAAATTTTGGTTCTGTTGCAAAGTTGAATTTATAGTATAATTTTAACAAAAAGGAGTCTTCTGTATGAACTATTTCAGATATAAACAATTTAACAAGGATGTTATCACTGTAGCCGTTGGCTACTATCTAAGATATGCATTGAGTTATCGTGATATATCTGAAATATTAAGTGAACGTGGTGTAAACGTTCA
>NZ_QJSN01000031.1:0-6452 GCF_003217445.1 Staphylococcus sp. AtHG25
CCTTACGGTTGGGTTTATGGTTTTGCCCAACAGTTTCGTCGCTAGCCATAAAATGTTTTTGTTCGCTCATACATCCCACCACGCTTTCTACGAAAGATATTACTTAATATAAATTTAGATTATATGATAATCTAAATTTCATCAAGTAATATAGTGGTTTGGCAAGCATTGGCTTTGCTAGCCACATACGTGGTATCATCGCCGGCTTGTTGGGGATAATCCCCAAGCCCCTTATGGATTTTTTCTGACGAAAAAATAGTGGCTATTTGCTAGCCACTTATTCATGATATTCTAAACCTTGAAGGTGAATCATATGTTTATACTTTTTGTGATTATTCATTAATTCGTTATGGGTACCTATTCCAGTTATATGTCCTTCATCTAAAAATATTATTTTATCTGCATTTAAAACTGTTGATAAACGATGTGCGATAATTAAAATAGTTTGATCAGAATGGATATTGTTTAAAGCATCTTGAATTTTATTTTCACTTTCACTGTCTAAATTTGAAGTAGCTTCATCCAATAATAATAATTTCGGTTGTATAATTAAATTTCTAGCTATATCAATTCTTTGTACTTCTCCACCAGATAAGTTGATTCCATTTTCTCCTAGTGGTGTGTCAAATTCTAATTTTAATGTGCGAATAAAGTTATGTATATTCGCTAATTTAGAATAGTGTATTAATTCTTTCTTAGATATATCTTTATTGAGAGCATAAATTATATTTTCTTTAATAGTTCCATTAATAAGTCCATTATCTTGCATGACATAACCTAGATTATTTCGCCATAGAGATAAAGGAATGTTATAAATAGATGTATTGTTATATAATACTGAACCATCATCAACTTCATAAAAGCGAGAAATAATATTAAAAATAGTAGTTTTTCCAGAACCAGAAGGGCCTACTAAAGCAACAGTCTGATTTTTAGGTATTGTAAAAGTAATATTGTGCAATATTTTTTGGTTTTTATTATAACTAAAATTAACATTTTTAAAAACTAAATCTGATGTATTCAATTTTTGAAAGTGAGTTGATGAAGACAGTAATTCTTTTTTTCTCGCATAATTTCATATAATCGTACACTAACTCCTTCAGCTCTTTTATATCCTGTAAAAATACCTGAAATGTTTTCTATTGGGCTTGTTAATTGCATAATATAAAATATTATAGCAACTAGTGTACCAGAAGTAATGGTTTCAGTAGCAACTCTATATCCTCCATATCCTAGTACACTTCCCATAGATATAAGCATAATCATATTAGTAAGTGGTGAAGTAAAAGAATTTATTAAACCACTTTTTAAAGCTAAATTATAAATATTTGTTAATGAAGATTGTGTTTTAATTGACTCTTTATTTTCAGCTCCGGATATTTTAATTAATTTAATTTCTGATAATGAATGAGAAATTAAACCACTTAATTTAGCTGTTTCAAATTGTGTTTGAAAAGAAATTCTTTTTATGATATTGCTTAAGAATATAATTATAATTATATACAATGGCATAGAAATAAGTGCGACTAATGTAGTTTGCCAATCTAGTAAGAATAATATTATGATTGATCCCAAAAGAGTAATAAGTGATGGAAAAAATCTTGGAATTGTTTGAACGATAAAACTATTAATTATATTTGTATCGTCTATAATCCTACTTAATATTTCTCCTACACTATTTTTATCAAAAAAAGGTACAGGCAATTTTAATATATGATTCCACACTTTTTGTACTAAAGAAAATTTTATAGTAGCACCAATTTTACTTAATAAAAATATGCTTAATCCATTCAATATAGAACTAAAAATGAAAATAAATACAAAAAGCAAGATAAAGTATTTGTTTTTGAATAATACTTCGAAATTATCTATCAAGTTTTTAGTGAATAAGGGAATTAGTAATTCAAAAACACTTCCTATAATAGAAATAAAAATAGCTAAAATTATAATTTTTTTAGGAAATTTAATTTGATTAATTAATTTAATTAATGAACTGTTGTAATTCATAATTACTCCTTAAAAGGTCTACTGATTTTCTGTTTTTTTCTTTTCTCTTTGTTCTTTTTCAATTTGTTCTTTTGAAAATCCTTTCTTTCTTTTTTTTATTAATTCAGTAGGGAATCCAAGCCAATTAGGTATTGAAGCCAAAATGAAATTTAAAATTCGTAGAAATATGTCCATATTTATCAGTCCTATATATAATATATTAAGAAAAAGGGAATAAGCATTTAAACTTACTCCCTTTTTCTTAATATATTACATTTTATGCCATTGGAGTATAGTTAGGACAAGCAGTAGAACTTTGACCATTACTTTTTTCACATTGTTCCATAATTTGTCCTCCAGTTAATCTATAAAAAGCATCGAAACCTTTCCAAGGATTAGGCGTTTTCATGATAAAACCTCCTTTACTCCAAGATATTATTAATGTACCCACATATAAGATTATTAAACTTTATTTTTGTTGGAGATATTTAGGACTATAGTAAATTTGAGGAATCCTTTATATAATAAATTAAATCGAAAAGAGGGAAATCGTCATTAACTGTTAATAATGTATAAGTTATACAAAGCACTACCCATAATAGTTAATTATGTCAACTAACTCAAAAGGCTTAAACGCTGTTAAATCAACGTTTAAGCCTTTTTCTTATAATTATCGTTTATGCAGGTTTTATACATCATTGATCTGATGCGTTTTCAGTCATTTTCAGGAGTTAATATTTTGTATCTTTATTCAGTTTACACTTGTGTAATTTACACAAGTGTAAACTACACAAATCATCATTCATGCGGATACTAGTTGACTAGTAAATAAGTAAACAAGTTTATTAGTAAACAAGTAAACTAGTAAACAAGTAAACTTGTTTACCTGTAATTGATATATCGTATTTAGATATTACATACAATATGCGTGCACACAGTATGCTTGCATATTGTATGCACGCATACAGGTCATAGGGATTTTGTTATAATTGGAGAGCACTTCCGTGCACAAAGGAGGTGTGATGTACAAATGAACATTGCATTTTTCGTCGTAACAATTATCATTTGTCCTGTTCTTACAGGTATCGTAGCAAATTATTTGTATGATAAATTCAAATGATAAAAAGAAAACCCCCACAAAGCTTTGGCAGGCTGTGGGGGTTTTGATGTACAAACGACATCGCACTTTTCGTTAACTTCAGTATATCCATTATATTTTTATTTGTAAACTTTCTAATCTTCCCAATCTAGTTCTAATTGTTGTCTAAATGCTTGTTGTTGTTCTTTTAATAGTGCTTTTTCTTCTTCAGTCATTTCTCTAGTTGTATCACTTTGATTTCGTTCATGTAGCCATTTTGGCGTTTTCTCACGACTGATATATTGTTTAGGTTGACCTACATTCGCCATGTGAGGTTGTCGTTTGTTGTGAATGCGTTTCTCAGCGTCAAAAGTAAACTCTAACCACTCGATTTTACGTCCTCTTTTCGCTTTTATTTTATTGATATTAAGGTTATTAAAAATGAATCCTAATTCTTTAATGATAGGGGCTAATACTTTTTGATTAATATTTGTCATACGGTAGCTATTAGGAATATCTAGCCGTTCTCTAAAATCATCAATTTTAATTTTTACATAGCCAGTATGTTTATACTGCTTAAGTATTCTGAACATATGCTTAGAATATGTAGATTTAAGGTGTGTCATTTCTCGAAGTTCAAATTTAGTGAAGTTACTAGTTAATGAATTAATAATATGTTTTAAATCTGGATTAACACCAATAGCCACATACTCTTTATCTTTATAAATTTCTACTTTAGTAAAAAGAATAAATTTTCTAATAACATTCTCAGTTTCTTCTCTATATGTTAAAGAGAAGATTTTATCATAGAATTTTTCTAAATCTTGAATAAAAAGCTTTTTATCATGACTATAGTAATTACTTAATTCTTTTAATTCTTCAAATGGCACATTAACAGTCAAATTGCCTTTATCTTTTAATTTATTACACAAAGTAAAAAATAGATTAACTTCGGTATTATTAAATTTTCTCAATGGAACTAAATTCATATCATTTTTATATACTACTGTTTCTCCACTCAATTAACTCCACTCCAATCTAAAAGAAACCTTCACACAATAAAGATTCCTATTAACTTTACTTATAAATACTTATAATCGCTATATTATAAGTAATAATAACATAAAGAAACCTAATATAAAAATAGTTCCTTTAGTTTAATGATTGGTTGCCTTTAGTTTAATGATTGGTTGCCTTTAGTTTAATGATTGGTTGCCTTTAGTTTAATGATTGGTTGCCTTTAGCATTTCAAATCCGTTGTCGCTCTAAGGCTCAAAAGCCACCTAAAAAGGTTTTAAAAAGATTTATAAAAAGATATTAAAAAGTTCGGGGCATTTTGCCCCTCACAAATTCAAAAGACAAAAAGGAAAGCAACCACATTTGTGGTTGCTTTTTTATTTATAAAAATCATTAAGTTATTACCCTTTGATGCATTATTCCAATTGCTTTATTGACATTGAGCCTCTGAACCCTTAATAAACCCTAAAACTGTCGACTCGTCGGTTTTATAGCTCACGCTATACCGACATTCGTCGAAACAGTTTAATTAAGGGTTCTTCTCAATGCACAATAAATTTTCTCGGCATAATTGCGTCCTCATAATTACAAAAAGACTTCGAATTTCTTTCTAATCCATTCATAAAGATAAATAAATCCACCTATTGCAACGATATACGGTAAGCCATAAGCAATGTACCAAACCAATGTCATAAAGCCCTCAGACGATTTAATCTTGCTAGCAATTGCTTTTTGAAGTATATCAATATGTATAAAATCCATAAAATCACTACCAATAGTCATGACTAACGTAAAAAGCATAAAGACTAATAACATTATGCCAATTCCTCGATACATGAGTTTAATTTTCTTTTGATATGCTTCATGTGACGCTCTCACTTCTTGCAACATACGTTCATTTTCATCACGTACTTTATAAATATCTCTGCCGATTATATTAGCTAATTCATCGGTATCGACTTTATCCAATTTTTCTTTAAGTATATGAGTAAAGCTATTATGGACTTTAACACCATTATCTCGAAAATCCTTCGTCGCCTCTGTCAAATTCGATGTGAGTTGTTTTTGTTCTTTCTCTCGTACGTTCTGGTTCTCTTGTATCTCTGTTAGATACTTGATGATGAGCTTGTTTTGTTTTTTCAGTTCGTCTAATTCTTGTTTTTCTAAGCTGTTCTGCGTTGTGTTCGACGGCGTCCCAGTCAACTTCGAATTGGTCTGTGTACGCTGCGACTGCGTCTCGCTCTGATTCCTTTTCTTCTTCTCTTTCTCGTCTTTCAAACTCATATTCTAACGCCCCCTTGTCGTAATCTTCACCAAGTTTTTTGCCACGCACCCATTTATTGACGTTTTCAGGCTTATATGAGACGTTTTTGCCTCTGATCTTAAATTCGATACCGTATTTCTCTAAATGCTCTGAAAAGCTCTTAAAATCGCTTGTATGGTCTTTCGCATTTTCAATTTTTTCTCGTAAATCATCTTTCCAAGAATATTGATCTTTTTCTATTAATGCTTTTTCAGCTTGGGTATATCTTAATTTTGCCGTATCTCGTTCTGGCACACTTAAACCGTGTTCCCGACAAATCTCATCATTGAAATTTCTGACATTACGTAAAGCTTGTTTATTATTATTGAATTTCTTACCTGTTTCGAGATCGATTGAATTGATTACAATATGATTGTGTACATGATCCGTATCATTGTGTGTATAGACAGCGACTTGATGATTAGGTGCAATCTTTTCTGCAAGTTCTAAACCTAACTGATTACATTGTTCTGGGGTTACTTCATTGGGTTTGAATGATTGTATAATCACATGCCCTTGATTACCATCGGTTTTACCATATAGCTCACGAGAGGCTTTAAAACTCGATTTCGCATAATCTACATCACAATTTAAGCCACTTTTTTCAACAGCACGTTTCTCAGCGTAATTAATGGCACGTGACGTTGATTTAGTGGCACTTAATTTAGTTGTTGCCATATGTCATCCAACCTTTCACGTAATTCATTGATATTACGTTCTAATGCGCTATAATTCGGAGCGTTATATTGATGTTGATGACAATATTTCGCAATTTGATTGGCATTTGCCCCTAATCGACTTAAATCTTTCGCAATCGATTGTCTCGTTTCTTTATCAAATTTAGGTGCGACCAATCGACTGCCTTGTGCCTTTTTCTTAACGAAAGTAGGCACACTCATATTTAAAGTTTCAGCCGACTGCTTTAACTTTAAATATTCGGATTCGCTCACACGAAAACTAATTTGTTTCGGCTCCTTACGGTTGGGTTTATGGTTTTGCCCAACAGTTTCGTCGCTAGCCATAAAATGTTTTTGTTCGCTCATACATCCCACCACGCTTTCTACGAAA
>NZ_QJSN01000032.1:0-5984 GCF_003217445.1 Staphylococcus sp. AtHG25
GATCAGGCACCTTCAACGAAGGTAGCAATGGCTAAAGTAATTAAAGCTTTTAAACTTAAACCTGACTGTCATTGTACATCGAAATATCTGAATAATCTCATTGAGCAAGATCACCGTCATATTAAAGTAAGAAAGACAAGGTATCAAAGTATCAATACAGCAAAGAATACTTTAAAAGGTATTGAATGTATTTACGCTCTATATAAAAAGAACCGCAGGTCTCTTCAGATCTACGGATTTTCGCCATGCCACGAAATTAACATCATGCTAGCAAGTTAAGCGAACACTGACATGATAAATTAGTGGTTAGCTATATTTTTTTACTTTGCAACAGAACCAGATATACCTTACGACCTTTAGAAAATTCAATTTTTAACTTTAAGTTAGTAAATTATTATTCATTAATTTAAAATTTGACTAAAATCACCAACAGTATATATAAAGTATATTTTCCCTTCTTGGTCATACCATTATTTAAACGTAGGGTTAAATGCAAACCAGAAGTCTGACAATAACTTCAAGAGTTTCTAGGAAGTTTTTTGGAATATTAGTAATTAAGGCCTCTCTTTTTTAGATAAATGTCAGATTTATTTTTGTATTTAATGGGAGTGCTTCACCCAAAATGTAAACATTTTCATTTTTTTAGTTTACATTTAGATCGCTTAGTTTTATTATCAGTACTAATACAGATATAGGAAAGAGTGGTGAAATGTTTACTTGTAATCATGAAAATGTGCGCTAGCTATCATGTGTCTAGGTAAGACGATTACGGGGGGATTTACCTTTAGCTGCTACTTTAAATTCTCAAAAGATTTATAAAACATTTTCAAGCGATAATCATGGTGTTAATGCATTTTTACATAGCTATACTTACACCGGTAACCAAATAGTATGTTCCATTGCTTTAGAAATTATTGTTACTTTTGTTCCAATTTTAAGCATATTGAATAAAGAAATTTGAAAAATGGTTAATATTTTTGAAAAAGCACTACACAATATATTAGATAAGGATGATTAGTATGAATTTAGCTGAAAAAATTTTAAAAGGAGAAATCTTAACTAAAGAGAGGTTATTGAAAATATATGAAAATCCTAATATAGATACATTAGATTTATTGAACGAAGCCTACATATTAAGAAAACATTATTATGGGAAAAAAGTAAAATTAAATATGATCTTAAATGCTAAAAGTGGTATATGTCCCGAAAACTGCGGTTATTGCGGTCAATCTAGAGATATGAAACAAAAGCAAAGATACGCTCTAGTACCAGAAGAACAAATTGTTAGCGGAGCCAAAGTAGCTAACGAGAATAACATAGGTACATATTGCATTGTCATGAGCGGCCGAGGACCTAGTAACAAAGAAATTGATCATATAAGTAGAACAGTAGAAGAAATTAAATCAAACCATCCTCAACTGAAAGTATGTGCGTGCCTTGGTTTAACTAATGATGAACAAGCTAAGAAGCTCAAAGCGTCTGGCGTTGATAGATATAACCATAATATAAATACGAGTGAAAACTATCATGAAGAAGTTGTAACTACCCATACTTATAAGGACAGAACAAATACTATAGAAATTATGAAAGAAAATAATATTTCACCATGTTCTGGTGTGATTTGTGGGATGGGAGAATCAAATCAAGATATTATTGATATGGCTTTTGCCTTAAAAGAAATAGATGCAGATAGTATTCCTATTAATTTTTTACATCCTATTAAAGGTACAAAGTTTGGAGAAATGGATGAATTGACACCCATGAAGTGCTTGCGACTTATATCTCTATTTAGGATTGTCAATCCATCTAAAGAAATTAGAATTGCTGGCGGTAGAGAAGTTAATTTACGTTCACTACAACCTTTGGCTTTAAAGGCAGCAAATTCAATATTTGTAGGAGACTACTTAATTACTGGAGGACAGCCTAATAAATTAGATTATAAGATGATAGAAGATTTGGGATTTGAAATCGACTCTGGATATAATGAGCTGAAAGAAAGAGTATAATGACCTTACAAAGTGATTTTAAAAATTACAAGAAGAAAGTTTATATAGAGAGATTAAATCTATTGGATCCATTCGTGGTAAAGATATACCTATAGATGGGAAAATGATATTAATTTCGCCTCCAATCATTATCAAGACAAGAAGAAACTCGTTTTCAACTCGTTTCTAAAAATTAAAAAAGAGAGTAAAAATTAGGAGCCACTCTCTTTTTTAAAACCACTCAATAAACCAAAAATAAGAATTAAAGCAGAAATAAATAAACATAAAACAAAAAGCCCATTAAATTCAGGTGTATTGAAAAAAGAAAACAATTCTAAGTTACTTAAATTACTAAGAAAACCACTATCATTGGGAGTTAGCTTCAAGTAATCAAAAACAAAAATTAAAAGGGTATTCGGATTATCGTGTGGAAAAACATTATAGCTGGTAGATTTTTGCTAAACTAAGGTCAGGCTAGTTGAAGAGTATCTTTTATTTTCTAAGTAATTGTGGTAGCATAAAAATGAACTAGAAAACTGTAGCTAGGGTTCCGCTATCTAGGTAGGTCAGTGACCGAGGGCTACATCTTTTACAATATGTAAAAGGCACCTATTGACATAAAAGGTCCGAGGGGGAAGGTTCAGCGTAGTTGTTATGCGTTGAAATCTTTCTCTTCGGCTCTTTTTTTATTATTTAGGAGGTATTTATCGTATGAAAAGGATCGATGATTTGAAAGCTGGTGTTGCAGTTATTATTTTGAATGAGGAGAACCAAGTTTTGTTGCAAAAAAGGTCCGATGTAGGACTTTGGGGTATTCCTTCAGGACATATAGAAATAGGGGAAACAGTTTCTGAAGCAGCTATTAGAGAAATAAAAGAGGAAACCAATTTAGATATTAGAATTAAAAAGCTTATAGGTGTGTACTCTGAGCCTGATTCTCAGGTTTTTACTTATCCAAATGGAAGAGTAGTGCATTTTATAACAACTTGTTTTCTTGCTGAAATTACTGGGGGTGAACTACGATGTAATTCTTCTGAGTCACAAGAAATTCAATTTTTTGAACAACAAAGTTTACCAAGAGACTTATTGAAAATGCATCCTCAATGGTTAAATGACGCCCTTGCCAATGATGACTTAGCTTTTATTCGTTAAAAAGTAAATCCTTGTTAAGTTAACGGGGGGATTAGTAAAAAGAGGGGTTCAGATAAAAAATTCCACACTATTTTCCGATTACCCAATTAAAATAAATGTGCCAATTGTGAAAAGAATAGCTGAAATTAAATATTTTAAAAACTTACTCAATATACCCCTCCTTTTTTTATCAAATTACCAAAATTAGTTGCTTTATTCCAATTGCTTTATTGACGTTGAGCCTCGGAACCCTTATGTATTTACAAATGATATAATATAAAAGTCGTCGTTTTACTTCTGTGCTGTAATTAGCATGGAAGGAGGTGACATCATGTTCAGCATCATATTTGTATCTTTAATAGCTCCTATAATAGTAGGGGTTATACTCACGCTATTTTCTTATTGGCTAAATAAGCGTGATAGATAATTAAACGACGACATAGTCAATACACCCAAAAAGAGCCCGATAACTACTGTGAATAGTTATCGGGCTCGGTGTTTATCATGCTTAGCATCATATTTGTTAATTACATTATAACACCATAGTGGATAGGAATGCAAAATTGCATATCTAAAATTATACATTTTTCTTTTTAAAAGCGAAAATAACTAATGCTAAAAAGATAATAATATAAACAATGTTCCCAATATATAGTTCATGTAACTCTAGTTTAGTCATTTTTTTGAATACTTCGTTATCTAATACTTGTGTACTTAAATTTAACATGTTGATAGGATTCCATTTTAACCATTCCCATTGAGCAATTGCCGCAAAGAGTATGCCTGAAATAACAGAAGAAGCAAAGTAGAAGACAATTCCTACAGCAATCGAAACACCTGGTGATTTTAAAAGGCAAGAAATTAATAATGTTAAACTCAATATTAACCACATACCAATATAAGTAGCTAAAGCAGTTAACAAGTGCTCTTGTAACAGTGATAAATTGTCACCAGATTGTTTTAAAATATCCATATCAGAAAATAGCACTAATTTTAAACCTAAGCTTATCAAAGTAGTAACAATAAATAATACTAATGAATAAATAAATAAAGCGCTAAATTTACTTAAAATAATACTCATTCTTGAGTAGTTTCTATAAAGTAAGTTCTTAATTGTACCATAGTGAAATTCCATAGTGATTATGGTTGCTGCTTGAATAATCATTAAGAAGAAGATCCAAGAAAATCCTGTATACCCTTGTTTGAACTGTGATTCTGGCTTAAGTATATCTTCATAATTATTACTTAAAACTGCCATAGCAATCATTAGAATAAATATTATAATTGGGATAATAATGGATGATTTCTTTTTAAATATCTTATAAAGTTCTTGATTAATTAAAGTGCCCATTATGATTGTTCCCCCTTTTGATCAATAATATTAAGTAATATATTTTCTAAATCACTTTCATTTGATTGGTTCAATTCTTCCATAGTAGTCTCTTTAATAATTTTACCTTTATCAATAATTAAAATTGAGTCTGTAACTTTTACAAGTTCACTTAAAATATGACTAGATATTAAAAAAGTTACACCTTGATTTTTAAAGTCTATAATCGTCTCTCTCACATTTTTTACGGCTTTTGGATCTAAGCCGTTCATTGGTTCATCTAAAATAACTAATTTAGGATGATTTAAAAGTGCCAGAGCGATACCTAGCTTTTGTTTCATTCCTAATGAATAAGTTTTTGCTTTACTATGTATAAAATCATTCATTTCTAACTTATCAACAATTTGCTGAATATTACTTGTGTCTTTATCTTCATTAATAAGCTTCATATTTTCAAAACCAGTAAGAAATGGATATAATCCAGGATTTTCAATTAAAGCACCTATATCATTACTTTTATTTAAAGTATGTGATTTTAGAGTTCCAGATTGATAGCTGGATAGACCTAAAATAACCTTCATTAATGTTGTCTTTCCTGCACCATTTCCACCTACTAATCCAATAATATCGCCACTGTTTAGTGTGAAAGATACATCTTTTAGAATTTTTTTACTTTTGATATTTTTACTAATTTCGTTCAAAGTTAATAATTCCATAGTATTCCCCCTTTTTGGTTTTGTGACTTATATATCAATATTATCAAACAAACAATTGTAAATATATAGTATTGTGTGATATTGATACTATTTAAATTATAAAAAGTGTATATATTGTCAAAAAGATTATACTATTAAGGGTACACCCTAATCATACAAAATAAGTTGTTGAAATTATCGCAATCTGTCACTTTATTCGATATATGAGAATGATTTTACCTAATAAATGAGAAAAGCAACGCACTATATTAAAATGCGTTGCTTTTTCTATTATCGAATACCTATAACTAAACTATCTCTAGCTGTTTCTACAACTTCTGTACTTATTTTATCTAAACCATTTATATCCATAATTTAATTTCTTTTTGGAGGCCACACAAAATATGAAATACAAATAATTAAGTCTATAATAATAACAATTGTCCAAATATGAATAACACCATCCATAGCTTCTGTACGACTTTTATCATTAATTAAATAAACAATTAAATGTAAAATCCCAGTACCTATAATGTAAGACAGTAAATGTTTCAACCAACTTTTAGCATAGTTTTTAGAGTAAGCTAAACCGTCAAGTTTATAAGGTTTGGAACCTTGCTTCATCACATAATATCTAAATCTATCATCTGCCCAATTTAGGTTCTGTTGCAAAGTTGAATTTATAGTATAATTTTAACAAAAAGGAGTCTTCTGTATGAACTATTTCAGATATAAACAATTTAACAAGGATGTTATCACTGTAGCCGTTGGCTACTATCTAAGATATGCATTGAGTTATCGTGATATATCTGAAATATTAAGGGAACGTGGTGTAAACGTTCA
>NZ_QJSN01000033.1:0-5855 GCF_003217445.1 Staphylococcus sp. AtHG25
GATCAGGCACCTTCAACGAAGGTAGCAATGGCTAAAGTAATTAAAGCTTTTAAACTTAAACCTGACTGTCATTGTACATCGAAATATCTGAATAACCTCATTGAGCAAGATCACCGTCATATTAAAGTAAGAAAGACAAGGTATCAAAGTATCAATATAGCAAAGAATACTTTAAAAGGTATTGAATGTATTTACGCTCTATATAAAAAGAACCGCAGGTCTCTTCAGATCTACGGATTTTCGCCATGCCACGAAATTAGCATCATGCTAGCAAGTTAAGCGAACACTGACATGATAAATTAGTGGTTAGCTATATTTTTTACTTTGCAACAGAACCTTATTTATACTAATATATATACAAACAATAATTTGAATGTTATTGTATACACTAATTACAGAGGAGGGGTTGTTTTGAGTATTACTTCCATAAATAAAAAAGAACATGATTTAGATGGTATAAAATCAAGGGGAAAAGATGCTTGTGAGACATTTATATTTGACCCAGAAAAGGTTGAGCGCCGTCAGCAGGAAGTCGGTCAAACGGATGGCTTATCACAATTGTTTAAAGTTTTTGCGGATGATACACGGTTGAAAATTGTTTATGCACTTACGCAAGAAGATGAAATGTGTGTCTGTGATGTAGCAACGATTATTGGTTCTACGAATGCTACTGCTTCACACCACCTACGTATGTTACGTAATATGGGGCTTGCCGAGTACCGTAAAAAAGGGAAGATGGTTTTTTATAGGCTAGTAAGTAATCATGTGCATCACCTTATGCAAGAAGCACTACAGTTGAAGGAAAAGAAGTAAATGTGATGAGTGTTGGGAAAAATTAGTTAAAATGTTACAAACAACTCAGTCCTTCGTTTTACATGATGGAATGCAGTTGCTCAAAAATAAACCATAAAAATTACCTAAGGAAAGACCATTAGATAAAAAATCATCTCAGGAGATTTAAGCCCTGGTATCCACTGGGGCTTAAATCTTGTTTTTTCTCTGAATTGTACCCTGATGGTCCAAACTATTTGTGAAATGGAATAAATTAACGTAAGGAGAGTTTGTAATGTTCTCATGGACTGTAGTATCTCTTGTGTTACTCACAAGTATAGCTAATCTTGTTGGAGGACTTATTGTCGTGAGAAAAGAATGGTCCCCCAAAGCTCTTACATATTTAATGGCTTTTAGTGCAGGTTTTCTTTTATCCATAGGTATTCTTGATCTAATGCCAGAAGGATTAGAAAATTCACCTGAAAATGGAATCTATATATTAATAGGATTTTTAGTATTATTTGCCTTTCAAAGAATCCTCACAACTCATTTTCATTTCGGCTATGAAACACATGAGGATAAACTCAGTAAAAAAACGGGCGGTTTAGGTGCCTTTATCGGAATGACCATTCACAGTTTCTTTGATGGAGTCTCCATTGTTGCGGGATTTGAAGTAAGCAGTGAATTAGGTTTCCTTGTGTTTGTTGCTGTATTACTTCATAAAATACCAGATGGCTTAACCATTTCTTCGATTGTTCTTGTAGTATTTAATGACAGGAAAAAGGCGTTTATTGCCTCTGCAGTACTGGCTTTGGCTACTATATTTGGAGGGGCTTTAGTATGGCTACTCAGTGACACAGAATTTGCAGCTGAAGTACTTGGCGATTCTTTTGCAAGAATTGCTTTGTCCTTTTCAGCAGGTGTTTTTCTATATGTTGCAGCAACGGACTTACTTCCAGTTGTTAATCAATCTGAAAATCGAAAAACTGGTCTTTACGTTTTGCTTGGTGTAGCCGTTTTCTATATAGCTTCTTGGATCATAGGAGTTGTTGGGTTGGAATGAAAATATTAAAGGAATAGCCTTGAATAATCAGTTGAGGAAATTAAACAGAAAAGTTGAGTTTAGTCTTAGCAAAAAAAGAAATAAAATACAATCAAATAATCATTTGACTATCTATATGTGTGGATATATAATAGCAACAGAACATAACGTAATATTCAAATGAATATCATAATGATAGGTGGCCAAGAATATAAGAATTCCACAAGCATTGATTGATAAAAGATACATTGGTTAATTAAGAAGGAGGTTATTAAATATGAGTGAAGCAACGAAGCCATTAGAGAAGAAATATGTCTATCGTGTTGATGGATTTTCATGCGCAAACTGTGCAGGAAAGTTTGAAAGAAATGTTAAAAAAATTCCGGGAGTAGAGGATGCAAAAGTAAATTTTGGAGCATCCAAAATTTCCGTTTACGGAGAAGCAACGGTTGAAGAATTAGAAAAAGCAGGTGCCTTTGAGAACCTTAAAGTGGCTCCAGAAAAACCTAGGCGGCAGGCTCCGCAAGAGGTTAAAAAAGACAAAAATATATATCGTGTTGAAGGGTTTTCATGCGCAAACTGTGCAGGAAAGTTTGAAAGAAATGTTAAAAAAATTCCGAGTGTGGAGGATGCAAAAGTAAATTTTGGAGCATCTAAAATTTCCGTATACGGAGAAGCAACGATTGAAGAATTAGAAAAAGCAGGTGCTTTTGAGAATCTTAAAGTGTCCTCTGAAAAACCTGTACGGCAAGCTACACAAGAGATTAACCAGGAAAAAGAGGATGAAAAAGAAGAAAAAGTGCCATTCTATAAAAAGCACAGTACTTTACTCTATTCGACCTTATTGATTGTTTTCGGATATCTTTCAGTCTTTGTTAATGGGGATGAGAACATTGTTACTACATTATTATTTGTAGCATCGATGTTAATAGGAGGATTATCGCTTTTTAAAGTTGGTTTCCAAAACTTGTTACGCTTTGAATTTGACATGAAAACACTTATGACTGTTGCAGTTATAGGTGGTGCGATTATAGGAGAATGGGCAGAAGTTTCTGTTGTTGTCATACTCTTTGCAATTAGTGAAGCTCTAGAACGATTTTCTATGGATAAAGCGAGACAATCAATTCGATCATTAATGGATATTGCACCTAAAGAGGCACTTGTTAGACGAAAAGGTCAAGAAATGATGATTCATGTAGATGATATTGCAGTTGGAGATATTATGATTGTCAAACCTGGTCAAAAGATTGCCATGGATGGGATGGTTGTAAGTGGGTACTCTGCTGTTAATCAAGCTGCCATTACAGGTGAGTCAGTCCCTGTTGAAAAAACGATTGATGATGAAGTATTTGCAGGTACTCTAAATGAAGAAGGATTACTTGAAGTAGAAATAACTAAATTAGTAGAAGATACAACCATTTCAAAAATTATTCATCTTGTAGAGGAAGCACAGGGAGAACGAGCACCATCTCAAGCCTTTGTAGAAAAATTTGCGAAATATTATACTCCGATCATCATCATCATAGCTGCGTTAGTTGCTGTAGTTCCACCATTATTCTTTGGGGCTAGTTGGGAAACATGGGTTTATCAAGGTTTAGCTGTTTTAGTCGTTGGTTGTCCATGTGCGTTGGTTATTTCCACCCCGATTTCGATTGTTTCAGCAATTGGAAATGCAGCGAAAAAGGGTGTCCTAATAAAAGGTGGCGTTTATTTAGAAGAAATGGGTGCCTTAAAGGCCATTGCTTTCGATAAAACAGGTACTTTGACAAAAGGTGTCCCTGTTGTAACTGATTTCAATGTGTTGAACAAACAGGTAGATGAAAATGAAATGCTATCCATCATTACTGCATTAGAGTATCGTTCTCAGCACCCTCTTGCATCAGCAATCATGAAAAGAGCAGAAGAGGCGAATATTTCTTATTCAGATGTTGTGGTAGATGACTTCTCTTCCATTACAGGAAAAGGAATTAAGGGTACTGTAGACGGAACGACCTATTATATTGGAAGTCCAAAACTATTTAAGGAACTGTCAAACTCTAGTTTTGATAAGAATTTAGAGAAAAAAGTTGCAACTCTTCAAAATCAAGGGAAAACTGCTATGGTTGTTGGAACTGCCAAAGAAATACTAGCTATTATTGCAGTAGCAGATGAAGTACGTGAATCAAGTAAAGAAGTCATTCAAAAACTACATCAACTTGGCATCAAAAATACAATTATGCTTACCGGTGATAATAAAGGTACTGCGAATGCCATTGGAAGTCATGTCGGAGTAAAAGAAGTTCAGGCTGAATTAATGCCTCAGGATAAATTGGATTATATTAAACAATTGAAATCGGAATACAACAACGTAGCTATGATTGGCGATGGTGTCAATGATGCACCTGCATTGGCAGCTTCCACTGTTGGAATTGCAATGGGTGGAGCTGGTACTGATACAGCATTAGAAACGGCGGACGTTGCACTAATGGGAGATGATTTAAGAAAACTTCCGTTTACGGTAAAACTAAGTCGAAAAGCGCTAAACACAATAAAAGCTAACATTACTTTTGCAATTGCTATTAAATTTATTGCCTTATTATTGGTTATTCCAGGTTGGTTAACACTCTGGATTGCGATTCTTTCAGATATGGGTGCAACTCTTCTTGTAGCGTTGAACAGTTTACGACTGATGAGAGTGAAGGATAAATAGGTAGAAAACAGAATAGTAAGGTCACGCTGTGCGCAATTCAAGGGGGGCTTTTCAATTTGAAGAAAAGTCCTACCCCTAAAATATAAAATATTGGAGATGGAAAAATGACCGCAACGATACTTACAGCAGCTGCGGTATATGTAGCAACAGGAATTGATTATCTCGTTATATTAATTCTTTTGTTTTCGCAAGTAAAAAAAGGTCAGGTGAAACATATTTGGATAGGACAATATATAGGGACTGCAATTGTTATAGGAGCAAGTCTTTTAGTTGCACAGGGGGTTGTAAATTTAATTCCTCAGCAATGGGTTATCGGACTACTTGGGCTTTTACCACTTTACTTAGGTGTGAAAATGTGGATTAAAGGAGAAGAGGATGAAGATGAAAGTAGTATTTTATCTTTATTCTCCTCTGGAAAATTTAATCAGTTATTTTTGACGATGACTTTCATCGTATTAGCTTCCAGTGCGGATGACTTTTCGATTTATATACCGTACTTCACGACCTTAAATATGTCAGAAATCTTTATTGCTGTTATTGTCTTTATGATTACGGTTGCTGTTTTATGTTATGTCAGCTATCGCTTAGCTTCCTTAGATTTTGTATCAGAAAAAATTGAGAAATATGAACGTTGGATTGTACCTATTGTATTCATTGGGTTAGGGATTTATATATTGTTTGAAAATGGTACATTTAACGCTTTATTCTCATTTCTTTAACAATCGGAACGCTTTCTCTAATAAGAATCAGCGCTCGTTTGACATATAAGACCGCCTTTTGGGAGTCACGATAGAAGTCCAATTTCTTAATTTTAGAACTGAGAAATTGGACTTCTATATACCTCCTGACTCTAACCTTATTAACTTGTAATGCAAAATAACGATTAAAATAGGTGCAAAATAACTCCTAAAGTGACAAGCTAAGCATATCAATACATATATAATGTCTATTTAGGGTCTACCCAAAAAGGTCAGTCATAGTGTGTAATTTTCACATCATTCTGCTTTTAAAGATGTCACTTATAGAACTTTAAAGGTTCTGTTGCAAAGTCAGAAAAAATATAACTAATTATCATTTTAACATGGTAGTATTCCCTTAACTGGCCAACATGTGATTAATTTCGTAGCACGGCGAAAATCCGTAGATCTGAAGAGACCTACGGTTCTTTTGGTTCTGTTGCAAAGTTGAATTTATAGTATAATTTTAACAAAAAGGAGTCTTCTGTATGAACTATTTCAGATATAAACAATTTAACAAAGATGTTATCACTGTAGCCGTTGGCTACTATCTAAGATATGCATTGAGTTATCGTGATATATCTGAAATATTAAGGGAACGTGGTGTAAACGTTCA
>NZ_QJSN01000034.1:0-5470 GCF_003217445.1 Staphylococcus sp. AtHG25
GTTGCAACAATACTACCACCGTTTGGCATTATTTTCTTCGCTTCGTGCGCAACAATTGTTAATGAATATGAACTGATATCTTGCGCAAGTAAGAAACCTTCACGTGATGTTTCAGAGAAACGTCCACGTAAGTCTTCAATATTTGCAAATGCGATAGAGTGATATACGCCATCAATATTGCCTACTTCTTCGCCAATTTTAGCAAAACCATTTACTACATCTTCATCTTTTTGAACATCGATTTGATATAATTTTGGCTCTTCTTGGTTTAATTGTTCTAATAATTTTTCTAATTCTTTGCGGCTACGGTCTTTACGATAAGTGAAAACAAGTTTAGCCCCTAATTGATCTAATACCTTTGCAACGCCAAATCCGATACTACGTTTATTAGCAATACCCATAATTACGAAGGTTTTATTTTCAAGATTAATCATTCGAAATAACTCCTTAATCATCGTTTTTTATATCTTAATCTCACTGTACAAACAATGTAGACTAATCTAACGTTATTATTTTACCATTTTTGCTTCATAATTATAAAGCAATATTATTACCTGGTCATATAGGAAATAGGCTGGGACAAAATAAAATGTCTCAGCCTATTTTATCATTTTGTCAGAAGCTGACTGATTTGAAAATGCGCTTGAATCAAGCTTTTTTCAAACCTAGTCATCCTTGCCGGGGTAATACAACGAAATAAATTTTGAGAAAATATTATTTCTGTCCCACTCCCATTATTTTTTTTTGAATAGTTTAGAAAAGATAGATTGTTTTTGTTCATTTTTTTTTTGATGCTTTTGGAGTAATGATATCTTCTTTTGAATCTATATTATCAGTTTCTATTTTTTTGGTATTACTTAATATATTTTGGCTATTTAAATTCAAAGATTGTTCTTGTTTTAATGCAATTGTTAAATCGTCAATTTGTCGATTCTTTTGTCGAATTTCTGATTCTAAATGCTCTATGTATTTATCGATATAACTGCTATATTGGTTATTTAATGATTCTGTTTTGTTTGTCGATTTTTCATCAAATTTTGTCGATTCTTTTGTCGTTTTTTTATTTAAAATTGTTTTTAGATAATCTATTGTATTATCATCTATTAATGATTTGTTACCTACTTTGTTTACCTTCAAATTTGAAGGTAAACTTTTTAAATGATAATGAATTGTTTGTTTAGAGACATCTAAAAGTTCAGAAACTTCCTTTACAGTTTTCATCAAATAACTGGGTCTCCTTTACTTTTTCATTTTTTGTAAAAACGCTTGACGTTCTTCTTCTGTATACGCAGATGTCTTAGATGTGGTTGGTTCATAAGTGTTATTTTTTAACCATTGTGGCGTCATTTCACGGCTTATATATTGTTTTGGTTTGCCTGTACTTATCATATTAGATTGTCGTTTCGAATGAATACGTTTCTCAGGTTCAAAAGAAAATTCTAACCATTCAATCTTTCGTCCTTTTTTAGCTTTAATTTTATTAATATTGAGATTTTTAAATAAAAAGCCTAATTCTTTAATTATTGGTTTAAATACATACTTATCAATTTCACTCATTCGATAACTTTTCGGAATATCTAAACGTTCTCTGAAATCATTAATTTGAATTTTGAAATATCCTGTATGTTTATATTGCTTTAGTAATCTAAACATATTTTTTGCATAAGTTGATTTTAGTTGTGTCATTTCCTGTAGTTCAAATTTAGTGAAATCAGCAGTAATTGAATTGAGTATATGCTTCAAATCATTATTAACACTAATATGTCACTTTGCTTGATATATGAGAATTATTTAACCTTATAAATGAGAAAAAAGCAACGCACTTTAAATAAGATACGTTGCTTTTTCGATTGATGAATACCTATAATTAAACTATTCATCTATTATTTATGATTTTTTGTATATACAATATTTCTAGTTTGTTAAAGAGAATTAAGAAAATAAATATCGAAAATAATAGAGGGAAAATCAGTTTTTGATATCAAAATTATACATGTCAACGATAATACAAACTATAAGATGATATCAGTATTTATTATGCATTTAGAATATTAAAATTCCTTCATTACACTCTTGGCGGTTTCACTTATCAACTTATCATTTGGCTTATCACTTTTATTGTCTTTATTCGTAAAAATGACTAAAACAATAGGTTCAGATTGGCCCTTAGGATAAACAAAAGCAACATCATTTCTAGAAGCATATGTTATTGCTTGACCACTTTTATCAGCAACCTTACAGTCTTTTGAAACACCGTCTTTAATTAAAGTATCTCCGCTTTTATTATTTAACATTAAATCAAGTAAGAATTTTTTGTTTTCTTTGCTTAATTTTCCATTTGCGATAAGTTTATTTAAAGTCTTACCGAAAGCAGCAGGTGTTGAAGTATCTTTTTTGCTCTTTGGTGAATAATAATTTAATTCTATCTCATATCTAACTGGATTTGTTACTTTATCTCCTAGTCCTTTTAGACGTTGTTTAACTTTTTTGATCCCACCGATCTCTTTTATAATTTTATTGTTTGCTGTATTATCACTATATGTCATTGAAGCCTCAATAAGTTCTTTTAAAGTGATATCTTTTCCTACATATTTTTCTAAAATAGGAGAATAAGCAACTATATCATCTTTGTTAATATGTATTTTTTTATTTAACTTATTATAAGGTACTTGTTCTAACAAAATAGCACTATTTATCGCTTTTGAAGTCGAAGCATAGGCAAATCTCTTATCTGAATTAAATTTTACTTCCTTACCACTTTTAGTATCTAAAGCATAAACACCAATATGAGCATTATATTTTTTTTCTAAATCATTTAACTCTTTGGCATGTGGACTGTTTGAATTACATGCACTTAAAACTAAAGCAATTGCAATTAAAAATATTAACTTTTTCAAAATAAACCCTCCAATATTACAAATGTAATTTTTACGAATATATAATATTACATTTGTAATATTTGTGTCAATTATTTATTATAAATATTTGAAAGAAGGTGTCAAAATGGCTAAATTACTAATAACGAGCGTAGTAAGCTTTTGTTTTATATTTCTATTGTTAGTATTTTTTAAGTACATATTAAAACGCTATTTTAATTATAGTTTAAATTATAAAGTTTGGTATCTAACAGTGCTTGCTGGATTAATACCTTTTATCCCAATTAAATTCTCTTTTATAAAATTTAATAATGTGAATAATCAAGCGCCCACAGTTGAAAGTAAGTCACACGACTTGAACCATAACATAAATACCACCAAACCTATTCAAGAGTTCACAACAGATATCCATAAGTTTAATTGGGATTCAATTGATAATATCTGCACAGTTGTTTGGATAGTTTTAGTTATTATTTTAAGTTTTAAATTTTTGAAATCCTTATTATATCTTAAATATTTAAAGAAACAGTCACTTTATCTAAACGAAAATGAAAAAAATAAAGTAGATACGATACTTTTCAACCATCAATATAAAAAAAATATTGTGATTCGAAAAGCAGAGACTATTCAATCTCCAATAACTTTTTGGTATGGGAAATATATTATTTTGATTCCTAGTTCATATTTTAAAAGTGTAATTGATAAAAGACTAAAATATATAATACTGCATGAATATGCTCATGCTAAAAATAGAGATACTTTACATTTAATTATCTTTAATATCTTCTCTATTGTTATGAGTTACAATCCATTAATACATATTGTAAAAAGAAAGATAATTCATGACAATGAAGTAGAAGCTGATAGATTTGTTCTTAATAATATTAACAAAAATGAATTTAAAACTTATGCGGAATCTATTATGGACTCCGTATTAAATATTCCATTTTTTAATAAAAATATATTAAGCCATTCATTTAATGGTAAAAAGTCATTACTCAAAAGAAGATTAATTAATATAAAAGAAGCCAATTTGAAAAAACAGTCTAAATTAATTCCAATTTTTATTTGTATTTTTACTTTTTTGCTCATAGTAATTCAAAGCCAGTTTTTGATGGGGCAATCCATAACTGATTATAATTATAAAAAGCCCTTACAGAACGATCACCAAATTTTAGATGAAAGTAAAAATTTTGGTTCAAATAGTGGATCTTTCGTCATGTACAGCATGAAGAAAGACAAATACTATATTTATAATGAAAAAGAAAGTAGAAAAAGATATTCTCCTGATTCAACTTATAAAATTTATTTAGCGATGTTTGGACTTGACCGTCATATCATAAGTGATAAAAATTCACGTATGTCATGGAATCATAAACATTATCCTTTCGAGTCTTGGAATAAGGAACAAGATTTAAATACAGCAATGCAAAATTCAGTTAATTGGTACTTCGAACGTATTAGTAATCAAATACCAAAGAACTATACTGCGGCTCAACTCAAGCAATTAAATTATGGTAATGAAAATTTGGGAAGTTATAAAAACTATTGGATGGAAGATAGTTTGAAAATATCTAATCTTGAACAAGTAATAGTTTTTAAAAATATGATGGAACAAAATAACCATTTTAGTAAAAAAGCAAAGAATCAATTATCTTCTTCATTATTGATTAAGAAAAATGAAAAGTATGAACTGTATGGGAAAACAGGTACAGGTATAGTAAACGGGAAGTATAATAATGGGTGGTTTGTAGGTTACGTAATTACAAATCATGATAAGTATTATTTTGCTACACATTTATCAGATGGAAACCCGTCTGGGAAAAATGCTGAATTAATCAGTGAAAAAATATTAAAAGAAATGGGTGTTTTAAATGGCCAATAAGCAAGTTGAAATATCTATGGCTGAATGGGATGTTATGAATATAATATGGGATAAAAAATCAGTATCAGCTAATGAAATTGTAGTTGAAATTCAAAAATATAAAGAAGTTAGCGATAAAACAATTAGAACATTAATCACAAGACTATATAAAAAAGAGATTATAAAACGATACAAATCAGAGAATATTTATTTTTACTCATCAAATATTAAAGAAGACGATATTAAAATGAAAACTGCTAAAACTTTTCTTAATAAACTGTATGGAGGGGACATGAAAAGTTTAGTGCTAAATTTTGCGAAAAATGAAGAATTAAATAACAAAGAAATTGAAGAATTGCGAGACATTTTAAATGATATTAGTAAAAAGTAATTAGAGATATGTTTCAAACATTATACATATGTAAACTATACTTGACTCTTATTAAATTAGTTTTGTTAATAACATTTAAAATATATTAGTAAAGATGAGAGTGTACATAAAATAACCATTTTCTGTACACTCTCTTTTTATATCTAGATATATAGCTAGTATACATATTTTAGTGTTCAATAACCCAACAGAAAATCTATGTTCATAAATATGGTTAGAATTAAGTTATGGTACAATGAAAATCTACATAGGAGGTTTGTATTTTGAAAATAGGTTATGCAAGAGTCTCAACTGGTTTGCAAAATTTGAATTTGCAGGAAGATCGATTAAATCAATATG
>NZ_QJSN01000035.1:0-3090 GCF_003217445.1 Staphylococcus sp. AtHG25
ATCGATTAGTATTCGTCAGCTCCACGTGTCACCACGCTTCCACCTCGAACCTATTAACCTCATCATCTTTGAGGGATCTTATAACCGAAGTTGGGAAATCTCATCTTGAGGGGGGCTTCATGCTTAGATGCTTTCAGCACTTATCCCGTCCATACATAGCTACCCAGCTATGCCGTTGGCACGACAACTGGTACACCAGAGGTATGTCCATCCCGGTCCTCTCGTACTAAGGACAGCTCCTCTCAAATTTCCTACGCCCACGACGGATAGGGACCGAACTGTCTCACGACGTTCTGAACCCAGCTCGCGTACCGCTTTAATGGGCGAACAGCCCAACCCTTGGGACCGACTACAGCCCCAGGATGCGATGAGCCGACATCGAGGTGCCAAACCTCCCCGTCGATGTGAACTCTTGGGGGAGATAAGCCTGTTATCCCCGGGGTAGCTTTTATCCGTTGAGCGATGGCCCTTCCATGCGGAACCACCGGATCACTAAGTCCGTCTTTCGACCCTGCTCGACTTGTAGGTCTCGCAGTCAAGCTCCCTTATGCCTTTACACTCTATGAATGATTTCCAACCATTCTGAGGGAACCTTTGAGCGCCTCCGTTACCTTTTAGGAGGCGACCGCCCCAGTCAAACTGCCCGCCTGACACTGTCTCCCACCACGATAAGTGGTGCGGGTTAGAAAGCCAACACAGCTAGGGTAGTATCCCACCAGCGCCTCCACGTAAGCTAGCGCTCACGTTTCAAAGGCTCCTACCTATCCTGTACAAGCTGTGCCGAATTTCAATATCAGGCTACAGTAAAGCTCCACGGGGTCTTTCCGTCCTGTCGCGGGTAACCTGCATCTTCACAGGTACTATGATTTCACCGAGTCTCTCGTTGAGACAGTGCCCAAATCGTTACGCCTTTCGTGCGGGTCGGAACTTACCCGACAAGGAATTTCGCTACCTTAGGACCGTTATAGTTACGGCCGCCGTTTACTGGGGCTTCGATTCGTAGCTTCGCAGAAGCTAACCACTCCTCTTAACCTTCCAGCACCGGGCAGGCGTCAGCCCCTATACATCACCTTACGGTTTAGCAGAGACCTGTGTTTTTGATAAACAGTCGCTTGGGCCTATTCACTGCGGCTCTTCTGGGCTTGCACCCTAAAGAGCACCCCTTCTCCCGAAGTTACGGGGTCATTTTGCCGAGTTCCTTAACGAGAGTTCGCTCGCTCACCTTAGAATTCTCATCTTGACTACCTGTGTCGGTTTGCGGTACGGGCACCTATTATCTATCTAGAGGCTTTTCTCGGCAGTGTGAAATCAACGACTCGAGGAAACAATTTCCTCTCCCCATCACAGCTCAATCTTAAGAGTGCCGGATTTGCCTAACACTCAATCTCACTGCTTAGACGTACAATCCAATCATACGCTTCGCCTATCCTACTGCGTCCCCCCATCGATTAAAACGATGCTAGGTGGTACAGGAATATCAACCTGTTATCCATCGCCTACGCCTGTCGGCCTCAGCTTAGGACCCGACTAACCCAGAGCGGACGAGCCTTCCTCTGGAAACCTTAGTCAATCGGTGGACGGGATTCTCACCCGTCTTTCGCTACTCACACCGGCATTCTCACTTCTAAGCGCTCCACATGTCCTTGCGATCATGCTTCAACGCCCTTAGAACGCTCTCCTACCATTGTCCTACGGACAATCCACAGCTTCGGTAATATGTTTAGCCCCGGTACATTTTCGGCGCAGTGTCACTCGACTAGTGAGCTATTACGCACTCTTTAAATGATGGCTGCTTCTAAGCCAACATCCTAGTTGTCTGGGCAACGCCACATCCTTTTCCACTTAACATATATTTTGGGACCTTAGCTGGTGGTCTGGGCTGTTTCCCTTTCGAACACGGACCTTATCACCCATGTTCTGACTCCCAAGTTAAATTAATTGGCATTCGGAGTTTGTCTGAATTCGGTAACCCGAGAGGGGCCCCTCGTCCAAACAGTGCTCTACCTCCAATAATCATCACTTGAGGCTAGCCCTAAAGCTATTTCGGAGAGAACCAGCTATCTCCAAGTTCGATTGGAATTTCTCCGCTACCCACAGTTCATCCGCTCACTTTTCAACGTAAGTCGGTTCGGTCCTCCATTCAGTGTTACCTGAACTTCAACCTGACCATGGGTAGATCACCTGGTTTCGGGTCTACGACCAAATACTCAACGCCCTATTCAGACTCGCTTTCGCTACGGCTCCACATTTCCTGCTTAACCTTGCATCAGATCGTAACTCGCCGGTTCATTCTACAAAAGGCACGCCATCACCCATTAACGGGCTCTGACTACTTGTAAGCACACGGTTTCAAGTTCTCTTTCACTCCCCTTCCGGGGTACTTTTCACCTTTCCCTCACGGTACTGGTTCACTATCGGTCACTAGAGAGTATTTAGCCTTAGGAGATGGTCCTCCCAGATTCCGACGGAATTTCACGTGCTCCGTCGTACTCAGGATCCACTCAAGAGAGAATATATTTTCAACTACAGGATTATTACCTTCTTTGATTCAACTTTCCAGATGATTCGTCTAACATATTCCTTTGTAACTCCGTATAGAGTGTCCTACAACCCCAATAAGCAAGCTTATTGGTTTGGGCTCTTCCCGTTTCGCTCGCCGCTACTCAGGGAATCGATTTTTCTTTCTCTTCCTCCGGGTACTAAGATGTTTCAGTTCTCCGGGTCTGCCTTCTGACAAGCTATGAATTCACTTGTCGATAACACGACATAACTCGTGCTGGGTTCCCCCATTCGGAAATCTCTGGATCAACGCTTACTTACAGCTACCCAAAGCATATCGTCGTTAGTAACGTCCTTCGTCGGCTTCTAGTGCCAAGGCATCCACCGTGCGCCCTTAATAACTTAATCTATGTTTCAACCATATTAGAACGTAGTTCTAATTTTAAGAAACCTGTTATTAATCTTGTGAGTGTTCTTTCGAACACTAGCGATTATATTTTATGAATTCAAGCTTTTTTAAAACTCTTATTCACTCGGTTTTGCTTGGTAAAATCTATTTTTACTTACTTATCTAGTTTTCAATGTACAATC
>NZ_QJSN01000035.1:3166-4798 GCF_003217445.1 Staphylococcus sp. AtHG25
TTTAAATAAACATTCAAAACTGAATACAATATGTCACGTTATTCCTCATCTCTACGAGATGTTCCGAATATATCCTTAGAAAGGAGGTGATCCAGCCGCACCTTCCGATACGGCTACCTTGTTACGACTTCACCCCAATCATTTGTCCCACCTTCGACGGCTAGCTCCAAATGGTTACTCCACCGGCTTCGGGTGTTACAAACTCTCGTGGTGTGACGGGCGGTGTGTACAAGACCCGGGAACGTATTCACCGTAGCATGCTGATCTACGATTACTAGCGATTCCAGCTTCATGTAGTCGAGTTGCAGACTACAATCCGAACTGAGAACAACTTTATGGGATTTGCTTGACCTCGCGGTTTCGCTGCCCTTTGTATTGTCCATTGTAGCACGTGTGTAGCCCAAATCATAAGGGGCATGATGATTTGACGTCATCCCCACCTTCCTCCGGTTTGTCACCGGCAGTCAACTTAGAGTGCCCAACTTAATGATGGCAACTAAGCTTAAGGGTTGCGCTCGTTGCGGGACTTAACCCAACATCTCACGACACGAGCTGACGACAACCATGCACCACCTGTCACTTTGTCCCCCGAAGGGGAAAGCTCTATCTCTAGAGTTGTCAAAGGATGTCAAGATTTGGTAAGGTTCTTCGCGTTGCTTCGAATTAAACCACATGCTCCACCGCTTGTGCGGGTCCCCGTCAATTCCTTTGAGTTTCAACCTTGCGGTCGTACTCCCCAGGCGGAGTGCTTAATGCGTTAGCTGCAGCACTAAGGGGCGGAAACCCCCTAACACTTAGCACTCATCGTTTACGGCGTGGACTACCAGGGTATCTAATCCTGTTTGATCCCCACGCTTTCGCACATCAGCGTCAGTTACAGACCAGAAAGTCGCCTTCGCCACTGGTGTTCCTCCATATCTCTGCGCATTTCACCGCTACACATGGAATTCCACTTTCCTCTTCTGCACTCAAGTTTTCCAGTTTCCAATGACCCTCCACGGTTGAGCCGTGGGCTTTCACATCAGACTTAAAAAACCGCCTACGCGCGCTTTACGCCCAATAATTCCGGATAACGCTTGCCACCTACGTATTACCGCGGCTGCTGGCACGTAGTTAGCCGTGGCTTTCTGATTAGGTACCGTCAAGACGTGCACAGTTACTTACACGTATGTTCTTCCCTAATAACAGAGTTTTACGATCCGAAGACCTTCATCACTCACGCGGCGTTGCTCCGTCAGGCTTTCGCCCATTGCGGAAGATTCCCTACTGCTGCCTCCCGTAGGAGTCTGGACCGTGTCTCAGTTCCAGTGTGGCCGATCACCCTCTCAGGTCGGCTACGTATCGTCGCCTTGGTAAGCCGTTACCTTACCAACTAGCTAATACGGCGCGGGTCCATCTATAAGTGATAGCAAAACCATCTTTCACTATCGAACCATGCGGTTCGAAATATTATCCGGTATTAGCTCCGGTTTCCCGAAGTTATCCCAGTCTTATAGGTAGGTTACCCACGTGTTACTCACCCGTCCGCCGCTAACGTCAAAGGAGCAAGCTCCTTATCTGTTCGCTCGACTTGCATGTATTAGGCACGCCGCCAGCGTTCATCCTGAGCCAGGATCAAACTCTCCATAAAAA
>NZ_QJSN01000036.1:0-4257 GCF_003217445.1 Staphylococcus sp. AtHG25
GATCAGGCACCTTCAACGAAAGTAGCAATAGCTAAAGTAATTAAAGCTTTTAAACTTAAACCTGACTGTCATTGTACATCGAAATATCTGAATAACCTCATTGAGCAAGATCACCGTCATATTAAAGTAAGAAAGACAAGATATCAAAGTATCAATACGGCAAAGAATACTTTAAAAGGTATTGAATGTATTTACGCTCTATATAAAAAGAACCGCAGATCTCTTCAGATCTACGGATTTTCGTCATGCCACGAAATTAGGGATATGTTAGCCAGTTAAGGGAACAACGACATGATAAAATGGTAGTTAGCTATATTTTTCTAACTTTGCAACAGAACCTTCAAGCAGCTATCAAAGAAACCTCGAAATATTCGGTTAAGTCATCTGATTTTTTAACTGATGATGACGAAAAAAATCAAGAAATCGTGAATGATTTGGAAAAAGGTTTATACCGAAAACGTATGTTGAGTTATGGTGGATTGCTAAAACAAAAACATAAAATTTTAAATTTAGACGATGCCGAAGATGGTAATTTGATTAATACAAGTGACGAAGATAAAACAACTGACGAAGAAGAAAAAGCACATTCAATTACGGCAATTTGGAATTTTGAAAAACAAAATTATTATTTAAAAAATTTGAAACGTTAGCTTAAAAGCTAGCGTTTTTTTATGCTTTTTTGCCCCTGCGGGAACTATAGCGTTCAACTAGCATGGTTGACCAGTTTTTACGCAAAAAATAATTTTGTGCGTAAATGGGCAGTGTCTCAAAAATTCGACACTGGTTTTGCTCAAAACTTTGCTTTTGGAAATAGCATATATTTATTTGGCTCATATTTGCGTTTTAAGAGCTTATATAAGTTTTTAGGCTAAAACTATATGAGTTACCCCTAAATCTTTAAAATGCCCCCTTAAAATTCAAAATAAAGGTATTTAAAATTTTAAAAATAAAAAAGCTACTAGCAAAAAACTAGTAGCTTAAATCTTAGTTAAATTTTGATGTAGTATTAATTTTTATATCTACGCTACAACGTCGATTCAAATTCGTGCAGTATTAATTTTTGTATCTGCGCCACAACGCCGATTACTAATAATGCAGTATTAATTTTTATATCTGTGCTGCAACACCGATTACTTAAAACTAAGATTAAAAAAATCGACGAAGGTCGATTATGGTTTTTGCACCGTTTGGAGCAAACGTGTAAGTGCGCCCTTACGGGATTTAACTAGATTATAACGACGAATTTTAGACCTGTAAAGCAATAACAATTGGGTCTACCAGGTAGATAAAGTGTACAAAGTAGACCCGAAAAAGTTACTTATTTTGAAGACTTTTCGTAGATATAATTTGCTAATAAAATTTCTGTCATAATTGATAAGGAATATTATAATAAAAACTAATCTAAATAGTGGAGGCGTTAAATGTGAAATTTGTGTTTGATTTAGATGGGACTATTTGTTTTAAAGGAGAACCAGTATCAGATAAAATTCTTAATTCTTTAAAAAATCTTACGAATAGTGGTCATCAAGTTATTTTTGCATCTGCGAGACCGATTAGAGATATGCTTCCCGTTATAAGCAAGGATTTTCATGATTATACAATGATAGGTGGTAATGGTTCGCTTATTTTAAGTAAAGGAAAAATTATAAAATTTGTTTCTTTTTCGTTATCAGAAATGGAAAAAATTAAACAATTAATTAATGAATTTGATGCTACTTACTTAATTGATGGGGATTGGGATTATGCATATACTGGACCTCAAAACCATTCTATATTAAAAAATTTAGATCCTTTAAATTCGGCTAATTTAGTTAATCTAGATTCTTTAAAATCTGTTGTGAAAGTTTTGATTTTGACATCGAGTAATAATGAATTATTGAGTAAAAAATTAAATGAATTAGATGTATATGTAAATAAGCATGGGAATGAGAATGTACTTGATATAAGTCCTAAAGGTATACATAAATGGGCTGCACTTAAAATGTTAGGGATAGATAAAGGTGATTATATAGCTTTTGGTAATGATTCAAATGATATATCTATGTTTGAAAATGCACTTTATACAGTAATGGTTGGACATCATGAAGAATTAAGAAGTTTTGCTAAAGAATTTATTGAGAGTGAAGGGAATTTGGAGTTAAAAATTGTAGAAAAAATTGAAGAAATTGCAAATAAGGATATTAGCGATTTTTATGCCGAGAAAATTTATTGAAGTTGAGAAGAACCCTTAACTAAACTTGTAGACGAATGTCGGCATAGCGTGAGCTATTAAGCCGACCATTCGACAAGTTTTGGGATTGTTAAGGGTTCCGAGGCTCAACGTCAATAAAGCAATTGGAATAAAGCAATTATGTTTAGTATCGTAAAAAAAGAAAAGGAGTTTTTGAGTTTGAGTAAGCGTATTATTACTGGGATAAAAGACGGTGTATTTGTTTTTTTATGTTCTGTTTTACTTGCTTTAGTTTTGAATTTTATGGATTTCGATTTAGGTCATAATAGATTTTGGGCTTATTTAGGTAATCTTGAATTAATTACTTTTTTTGATAATAGGGAATTAAATGGATTGATTGTTTTAGGTTTTATATTGGGTATTGTTGCTTTTGTTTATTGTGTTTTAGTTCCTGATGATAATAAAAATTAAGAAGGTGAAAGGTGGGTAATATTTTGTTTTTTGAAACGAGTTGAAAACGAGTTTCTAAAATCAAAATCAACTTAAATACAATTCCTTAATTTTTTCCTCATCAAAACCCTTAGTAAAATCTAAAAAATAAGGGATTTGCCACTTCTGTGTACTAACAGCCGTTTTATTCAAATCCCTTTCCCAACTAGGATAAACGCGAATAGCCATTTTACCTTCATGTTTTTCAGAACTAATAATTCCTTTTTTAAACAATAACTCTTTAGGAAAGATAAATTGACCTTTTTTAGATCCATCTAAGATATTAATAATCAACTTATCTTTTGACTCCTTAAAATTAAAAGGTCTATTTTTATTAGTCTCATTCTTGCACCAAAACGCAACAAAATAACCTACTTTTTTAGGGGTTTTTTTAGCCAATCTACTTTTAAATTTAACTCCACTAAACTCAAAATTAAAAGCCTCATATTCTTGATTCCATTGTTCAAATTCATGATTTATCAAAGAAAATTTATAATCAAACAACGGTATTTCATTTAAAAAATCGATAGAAACATAATTACTATTCATAACAAAACTCCCTTCTACTCAAAATAAATTATAAAGCAATATTTATTTAGTTGTTAATTTTGAAATTAGTAAAAATATTATCCAAAGTGCTACTCCGAAGCTTATAAATATACCAAAAACTTTTAAATAGTCTAAAAAAACATTTAATTTAAACCATCCACTGAGAAGTAAAATTGGATAGATTGTAACAAGCATTAGAACGAAATGAACAATGGTTTTTTGTTTCAAATTTAGCGTATTAATTTCGTATATAAAAGAGCTTAATCCTAAA
The DNA here is from genome assembly GCF_003217445.1 of Staphylococcus sp. AtHG25. Taxonomy (NCBI): domain Bacteria; kingdom Bacillati; phylum Bacillota; class Bacilli; order Caryophanales; family Staphylococcaceae; genus Staphylococcus; species Staphylococcus sp. AtHG25. The sequence continues at coordinate 3,480 of NZ_QJSN01000036.1, forward strand.
ATTAATATTATAAGACTTGTAATAAATGTACCTTTTGCTTGGTAATTTTCTTCTTGTAGCAATAGAATTAAGGAAATAAAACTCATTACAGCAAAGGGAATTATAGCTCTATAAAAAATTTGTAGAATCATAAAATCAACTCCGTTTTTTTGTTTTTTTAAAACGAGTGAAACGAGTTTCTTCTTGTCTTGATACTATATAGAAATAACTCAAAGATATTAAATACTATATAGAAATAACTCAAAGATATTAAAAGTTGTTTTATCGTTGGTATGACAGTGTTTTTATGTATTTTTGTGCGTGAAAGAAAAATTTGACATAAAAAAGCTCCAGTAATAAGATTAAAGCATCTACTCATTAATCAATACTGGAGGTCTTTTTATATGCAAGTTAATCATACAAAATATATAGACGAAAATCAAGATAATAAAACATTAAAAGGTTCTGTTGCAAAGTAAAAAAATATAGCTAACCACTAATTTATCATGTCAGTGTTCGCTTAACTTGCTAGCATGATGCTAATTTCGTGGCATGGCGAAAATCCGTAGATCTGAAGAGACCTGCGGTTCTTTTTATATAGAGCGTAAATACATTCAATACCTTTTAAAGTATTCTTTGCTGTATTGATACTTTGATACCTCGTCTTTCTTACTTTAATATGACGGTGATCTTGCTCAATGAGGTTATTCAGATATTTCGATGTACAATGACAGTCGGGTTTAAGTTTAAAAGCTTTAATTACTTTAGCCATTGCTACCTTCGTTGAAGGTGCCTGATC
>NZ_QJSN01000037.1:0-4113 GCF_003217445.1 Staphylococcus sp. AtHG25
TGCATCAACACTTTTTCTGATTACCCACTACTCCCCCTAAGTCGCAACCAACCCTTACTAACTCTCGTACGCCACTAAAAACCCCCAACAGAGAAGTGACCTCTCGATTTTTACATACACAAAAAGATACAATAAAACGCGTCAACCACGCACAATACTAAAAATAAATATACATTTTTAGGTGTTTGTGTTACGATATGCTTGTTCAAGTAAACAAAAAGAAAAAGCTAGAAAATGTCCGTCAAACATTCTCTAACTTTTAAGGTGTTTTTAATATTCAAGTGTGTAAAGTGAAGGGTAAATAATTTCTCTACCGTCTTCTAAAGTTTTGTTTTGTATTACTCTAAAACTAGCACCAAAATAAAATTCGTCTAAACTTTCGATTTTCGGTAATTGTCTTCCAGCAGTTACCGTTTTTATTTTGTCGTCGATTTGCATAGCATACGTTTTAGCTTTCATATATTTTGCCTTTGTCCATTTCTTCTCAAAATCCCACATTCCAAACTTGTTAGCGTCTAACAGTTTGCCTAACTTAACTTCTAGGTCTTTTTCGTCCTTTACTTTGTTACCAAATAGAAAATGAACACTGTCTGTGTCGGTATAAATCAAGTCTTCGTCAAACCAGTTCATCATTTTATTTAAGTACACTCTAGCGTATGCAGTAGTGAAAATAGCACTCACATAATTAGTGTCCTTGTCGCCTACGTCTATTTTTCTAGCGCCTTCGTCTACTTCTTTTTGAAACATTCCCCAACGCCCCCAAATTGTGTTAAGCATAAACTTCGCATAGTTACGTGAGATTAAGTTAGGCGCATTTTCTTTCTTGTCACGCCAATACACAATGTGTTCTCTGACGCTTTCTGTAAATTTCTCGTCTTCTTCAAAGTAGAAAACTTTACCATACTCGATTTCTTCAACATCATAGTTTTCAAATAACCAATTTATATCAACACTACAAAGTACCGTGTCGTGTACGCCATTCTTTTCTTTTCCTACCCAATCTAGTTCTTTCTCATAAATCTTGTCGTTCGTATAAGTTGTACTTCTTTTCAAGAAAGGGTGTCTGTGCGATTTTAAGGTAGCTTTTAGGCGTTTTATCTGACAGATGAAGTATTTATCCATGTTAGGTTCTAAATCGTCTGTACTACCCTTATAAACGCTAGGAATAGCATACTCGGAAAGTATAAACGGGTATAGGCTATTTACGTCCAATACACCACCGTTTTCTAACTCTTTGCCTACATAGTCCATATTCACATAGGTCATTCCACCTCTCATGCTAGGTGCAATAAACTTATTAGCACCTTCAATGATTTTAGAGATGTGAAATTCTTCTACTAACTTTTTACCATGAGGACTTTTTCCACTAGGCAATTCAATGTCGTAAAAGCCTTTAACAAGCTCTTCGTCATACTTTTTACCGTTCTTCTGTTTCTTAACTTCACGTTGTTTCTTGCTAAAGTCTTCGACTTCTTCAGATAATCTAGCAGTCCAGTATCTAATAATGTATTTTCTATACCGTTCTATAACGTCCTCATTGAGCGTATATAAGGCTTTCTTCGTCTTTATAGAGTAAACTACCTCACGTTCTCTAAAAGCGTCTGTATCATGCTTTATTTGCCTTAAAACACTATTCGGTAACGGCATCTTTTCTTTTTCTGTTTCACTAGCACCATGTTTTCGTTTTAAACCTGTTTTTGTAACCTTTTTACCTGTTTTGTTACCGAGTATTTCACGAACACTAGACTGTGCTAGCGACGATACGGTTAGCAAACCGTCTTCGACTGACTGCTCGTGACCGTACGCTTGAAAAGCACCTTCTAAAATATCAATGTCACGTTTTAGGTATTCCCAATCGTCATCAGTTGCTTTACGCCAATGCTCTAGTATAGGCGTGTCGCCTTTAGGTAGTCCTAACTGCTCGCCGTATTTCTGTAATGCACCGGGTAGTAATGCTTTACTGTCGACTATAAATGTCGGTTGTACGTTATCGTCTGCATATACTTCGGCGTATTGTCCTGTATAAATTGCCTTTGTTTGTCCTTTTTCCAAAGGGTTTAAACGATACCCTAACTCTTTATTAGCGTGATACTGCAATATACTAATGTCATAACTTGAATTGTGAAATACGACTACTTTCTTTTTGCCTTTAATCTTCTTAGTTAAGGCGTTCCAATAGTCTTTAAAGTTGTCATAAGCAGTATAAACACCGTCTTGCTTTAAACCACCTATCCAAAATTGAGGGTCTTTACTAGGACTAAACGTTTCAATATCTGCATAGACGAAAACGCATTTTGACTCGTTTTTGCGTTTTCTCTTTTTCATTTACATCATCGCTCTCATGTAAGATTTATCTGCGTCTTGTAGGCTATCGACTTGTTCTTTTGACAAGTTATAACCGTACGCTTGTTGTCTAGCTTTTAAACTACGCTCTCCATATTCGTTCCACTCTTTAGCTATGAAGCTTTTTATCTCACTATGCAAGTTAGCAAAAGTCATTAAATTAGGTTGATATGTGTCATGTATAAAGTCGTCTAAAGCACCTGCCGGTATTGCAACGTCCCAAGCGTCTTTCTTTGCAGCAGTGTCTTCTTGTTCTAATTCAAACAAGTAATAGGCAAAGTTTTTATATGCGTCTAGCAAATCAAGTTCCATTCTGCTTTGTTGTGTTTCAAAGGTAGTCAATTCTGTTTTTAAGTGAATGTGACTAATACTTCGTTTCATTCTCTCTTTAGTTTCTTTTATTGAAAGGTGATCTAATTTCGGTAACTTACGTTTCATTGAACGAAAAGCATAACCTTTAGACTTCTTAACATTAAGGTCAATTGTTCTATATGTCGGTTTACCTCCCCACTGCTTACGTCTTTTCCTAACAATAGGCTTACTAGGATAAACACGCTCGCCTATCGGCTTTAAATCAACTTTAATTAAATCGCTACTTGTAATGCTAGGCTTTATACTTTTGACAAAATCGTCATCTACAAATTGAAATGAGAGCCATTCTAAATCGAGTAAATAGTCTTCTATATCTTCGGTTGTTAAGTCTACTTTTAAACCACTGAAGTCACGCTCTACTCTAGTTAGCATAAAGTTTGTATCTGCGTCTGCACTGTCTAACTCTGCTATAAAATCGTCTTCACTTCTGTATTTATCGAAGAAACGTTCAAAAGCTAACACTTCGTCGGTTGTCAGGTAGGCTTTATTATCTTCATAAAAGTCTTTTATCGTATTATAATCTGCCATTTATATGCACCACCTTAAATGTAGCCGTCTTCAATTTCACTATCAAGTTGCTCGTATAAAGCATTTAACTTTCTGAAGTCGTCCATAGTAGCGTCTAATTTTGCCATTTCGTTGGCTTTCTGACTAAGTTCTTCTTTGTGAGCGTTGTAAAACTCTAAAATAGCTTCGGCACTTGAAACAATGCTCTCGTAACTAGTTGCGTTCTGATAATCTTCTACAAGACTGTTGTACTGGTCTAGCGTTCTACCACTAGGTAGTTCTTCTGCCTCTTTTACAAATGCGTTTAAACTGTCATTCTCTACACCGTAATCTTGTAATAATGTTTGAATTGCCTTTGCAGTTTCAATGGCTGCCATAATGAATTGTCCTTTCTTGAAAACACACGCAAAAAGCGCCCGGTTCCTAAGTGGTCTCACAAAGGAAATCGGACGCTATATGTAAAGGTTTAGATTAAGTTTCAATTGAAAAGTATAACTTTAGTATTGTACAAAAATATCCAATTATGTTATAGTCTTCTTATCAAATAAACGAAATCAAACCTTTCACTCTGCGGCCAAACTTTGTGAGAGGTTTTCTTTATTTAGTATAAAAATACATTAACACAATCAGAATAAAATATCTATAAAGATAAGGCGTTTTCACTTTTTGTTGGAAACGTCTATTTTTGTGTCTAAAATACCTAAAAACACCTAAAAATGTATATTTATTTTTAGTATTGTGCGTGGTTGACGCGTTTTATTGTATCTTTTTGTGTATGTAAAAATCGAGAGGTCACTTCTCTGTTGGGGGTTTTTAGTGGCGTACGAGAGTTAGTAAGGGTTGGTTGCGACTTAGGGGGAGTAGTGGGTAATCAGAAAAAGTGTTGATGCA
>NZ_QJSN01000038.1:0-4072 GCF_003217445.1 Staphylococcus sp. AtHG25
CCAACAATACGGAGTATTGTAAATAAAGAAGCCAGTAAATGAATTTGTTAAAACTCATTTACTGGCTATTTCTCTAGGGTTTATGTCCCAGACTCTATTTTTATTCAAATTTTTGTGATTAAGCAAAAAATATTTTCTATTCTATAAATTTATAGTTTGGTCTTCCTTTTTTGATTCTATAAATTGTTTGACGTGTAATACCCACGTCTTTAGCTATCTTACTAATAGATTCTCCTTTATCTAGTAGCTCAATAACACGATGGTAAACAATTCTCTTGTGAGGATTTTTAGCATTTGGTGAATAGAGTAAAGGTCTTCCTTTATATACCCCTTTTTCCTTCGCTATTTTAATACCTTGGGCTTGTCGACGTTTACTTTCATTTCTTTCTTGCTCTGAAATCATGGCTAAAATTTGAATGATTAAATCTTTCATAAACTTATCTAGTAAAGGATTGCCAATCACTTCATTCATCATTGGTAAGCTTGTAATCATTAATTGGGCTTCTTTTTCTTTTAAATAGTTAACGGTTTGAATAATTTCGTCGTAATTTCTCCCTAATCGGTCAAGCGATTCTATAATTAAACGATCTCCCATGCGTAGAAAATTTAATACTTCTTGAAAAATAGGTCTGTTTTCAACCGATTTCCCCGATTGCTTTTCTGTAAATATTTTTTCAGCACCAAAAGATTGTAGATTTTCGATTTGTCTATCTAAATTCTGATCAATGGTTGATACTCTTGCATATCCGATTATCATTTTAAACACCCTTTCTCACACACCCTAATCATACAATTAGAAGATTGATTATACAACACGTAATTATCGTTCAATTAGAGTGAACCCTAAATGAACAAATAATTACGTTACAACTTTAGTTGTAATTTTACATTTTTATTATATGATGATTTAAAAGGAGGCGAGAACATAAAAATCTTTGTGATTGAAACTTCAAATGATGGAGGTGGTAAAGTGGATAATAATTTGGCCGACTACACGCATTATCAACGTCAAGAAGCTATGAGAAAATATAAAATTATTGAACCTTATATAAAAAAACAGCAGTCAGTTCAAGTTATTAGTAATAATAAGCAAATATCCCAAAGAACAATTTATTCTTGGGTGAAAAGCTACAACAATCAAGGTTTAATAGGATTAATAAACAGAAGAAGAAAGGATTTAGACAAAGCTAAACTAAACGAAGATACGCTCAATTATATTAAGAACGAGTATCTAATTAACAAGGGTATATCTATAGCATCAATACACCGTAAAACAGTAGATTGGTGTAATCAAATGAATCACCCTACACCTAGCTATAAGCAAGTTTATACAAGTATAAAAAAAGTATCTAATCATTTAAAATCCTACTCTGATTTAAATAGTAAAAAATATGCTGAAAAGTATGATGCTATCTATCTTAGAGAATGTAACCATCCTAATGAAATTTGGCAAGCAGATCATACTATGTTAGATATAGAGGTTTTAAACGAAAAAAACAAACTTGAAAGACCTTGGCTAACTGTTGTCTTAGATGATTTCAGCAGAGCAATTGCAGGTTATAGAATAGAATTCGGAGCGCCTGATACTATTAGAACAGCATTAGTACTTAGAGAAGCAATTTGGAAAAAAGGTGATTCAAATTGGCCAGTTTGTGGAATCCCCGAAAAATTTTATACTGATCATGGCAAAGACTATACTTCAGAGCATATGCAACAAGTTTCAGCGAATTTAAAAATGGAACTTATTTTTTCTAAAGTAGGTATACCAAAAGGCCGTGGAAAAATAGAACGTTTTTTTCAAACAGTTAATTTGATGTTTTTAGAGGTTTTGCCTGGATATACTAAAAACAAAAAAACTAGAAAACACCTAACTTTAGAAGAATTAAATGAGAGATTCGAAGAATTTTTATTAAACAATTATCACTATCGCCCTCATGGAACTACAAACGAGCCACCTATAAAAAAATGGAACCAACCGAACTTTTTACCCAATTTGCCCACTTCACGTGAAAGTTTAGATTTATTGTTGTTAACAACAAGTAAACCACGAAAAATTCGAAGAGAAGGTATATATTTTAAGGGACTACGGTATTTTTCAACTACTTTAATTGCTTACATTACCGAAGATGTATTCATACGCTACGATCCAAATGACATTTCAGAAGTAAGAGTCTATTTAAATAACCAATTCTTATGCATTGCTTATTGTAATGAATTGGAAAATCAAAGTGTAGGTATTAAGGAAATTGAACGAGCTCGCATAAATAATAAAAGAACCTTAGGTAAGTCGATAGTCAACACAAAACAAGTAGTTAAAAATATACAAAATGAAAAACTGAGTAAACAAAACAGCAAGAGTTATACAAAAAAGAAGTCAAAACTAAAGAGGTATAAATATGACTGATCAAACTTTTGTTGAAACTAAACAGTACCGTCGTTTTGAAGAATTTTGTGATAATTGTGCAAAGTATAAATATATGGGTGTATGCTATGGGAATCCAGGGGTAGGCAAAACTTTTTCTGCGCAATACTATGCTAATTGGGATTATGTAAATCCGATTATTACAGAATATCTTGGCGCAAATGACCAAGGAAAAAATGTAGATGACGACAAATTTTTAAGTTGTAAAACAGTATTTTACACAGCACCTCCAGTGCGCCCTTCAAAAATACACAAAGACTTATTGAACCTTGCTACACAATTAACATTAGGAAAAATGGGATATCGCACTTTGAAAACACAAGAAGAATTTGATGGTCTTAAAGAATTAGTTAGATTGCAAAACAACAATTATGAAATTGATTTGATTATTATAGATGAAATCGATCGATTAAATTATAAAACACTAGAAATAATACGAGATATTTATGATCAACTTGATATAGGTATGATTTTAATAGGCATGCCTGGTATTGAAAAACGTTTATCAAGATACCCCCAACTATATTCTCGTATAGGCTTCAGTCATCAATTCGATAAATTAACAAATGACGAATTAAAACATATTTTGGAATATAAATGGCAAGAACTATCTCTTCCAGTAAGTTACGAAGATTTTGAGGATTATGAAGCAATTAATACAGTTATAAAGATTACCAATGGTAATTTCAGGCTTGTTCAAAGACTATTTTCACAAATTGTTCGAATTATGGAAATTAATGAACTGAATAAAATAACAGTAGACGTTATCGAAACAGCACGCGAAGGTTTATTAATCGGAGAAAATGAATAAGCCGAAAGGGTGTATAAAATGAGAAAAATTGGTTACGCACGTGTAGCATATCCTGATCAAAATCTAGATACTCAATTAACGAAACTCTTAATAAATGGTTGTGACTTAGTCTATTCTGAACAAGTAAATGTTTATTATAAAGAACAACTAGAGCTTGAGCATTGTTTAGACGAGTTAAAAACAGACGATACATTAGTGATAGAAAAACTGAAAGTACTAGGATTTACACCAAAAAAACTCATAGAATTTTTTGAAAGTAGAATACTACCATATGATATCCATTTAGAAGTACTTAATTTAGGCATAAATACCAATACTGAAGAAGGACAATCATTTATTGAAGTATTTAAAAAGTTATCAGAGTCAGAAAATATATTATTAAAAGAAAGAACAACAAATGGGCTAGAAGCTGCAAAAGAACGTGGTAGGTATGGAGGACGACCTCAACTTTCTGAAGATAAACGTAAATATATTAAACAATTATACGCAAGTAGAATGTACACGCCAAATGAAATTTCAAAAATGGTAGGCATAAGTAGAACAACAGTATATAGAATAGTAAAGAAATAATAAAAAAAGGGCGTATTATTACGTCCTTTTTTGCAATTTAACAAGTAAAATTAGCGCAATATAAAACGGAAAGTGACATATATAGCTAGTATACATATTTTAATGTTCAATAACTCAACAGAAAATCTATGTTCATAAATAGGGTTAGAATTAAGTTATGGTACAATGAAAATGTACATAGGAGGTTTGTATTTTGAAAATAGGTTATGCAAGAGTCTCAACTGGTTTGCAAAATTTGAATTTGCAGGAAGATCGATTAAATCAATATG
>NZ_QJSN01000039.1:0-2585 GCF_003217445.1 Staphylococcus sp. AtHG25
AATTGCTTTATTGACGTTGAGCCTCGGAACCCTTAACAATCCCAAAACTTGTCGAATGGTCGGCTTAATAGCTCACGCTATGCCGACATTCGTCTCCAAGTTTAGTTAAGGGTTCTTCTCAACATCAATAAATTTTCTCGGCATAAATGCGTGTTCTACTCCCCGAATTTTTATTCAAACAACATGAAAATTTGATAAATAGCTAGTACCAGCAACACAACATATACATACTTATTCGTTAAAAAATTCTCTAATGCTTCTCTAAATTTCATTTTTTAACAACTCCTGTTTTCTCATAAATTTATCCACTTTCAGTTTTTCTTTTAACAAACTTTATCATAACTCTTACAAAAATTTTGAGTGCCTTTATTTTTAATTTTAAAGGAGTATTTTGAAGAAACACTAAATATTTACATAGTTTTATATCCAAAATTCTATATAAGCGCTTAAAACGCAAATGAGAGCCAAATAAATATATTTCGATTTCACATCACAAATTTTTAGCAAAACCAGTGACGATTTTTAGACACTGCCCAGTTACATGCAAACTAAAATTTTGCATAAAATGGCTCAAAAAATCATCAACTTTTTTAGTTCCTGCAGGAGCAATTTCTTTCAAAAAACCACCGAATTTTGAATTGGCTCCAAATTCTTTGTAAGAGCATAAGGGAAATTTGCATACATTAAAAAATGTATGGTCTGGCGAAGCCAGACATTTCAAGGGATACAGAGATTTTAAAAAGGTATACATTTTTTGCGTTTTGTACCCCGATTGTACCCCTACAAATTGCGATTGTACCCCGGTTGTACCCCTATATATTGTGTCAGTACCCCGTTTGTACCCAGGCATTTTTAACATATTTTCAACAAAAAAACGCTAGCTTTTTGCTAACGTTTAAGAAAATTTATTTTTATTTTTCTTCTTCAATTTCATCAATCATTTGATGATTAATTTCTTGTTTTTCACTTTCTGTTAAATCAAAAATTTCACTCGCTAAATACTCTTTTTTATTCCAAGTATAAAAAATTTGATAAATATATTCAGTCGGATCCACTTCTTTTAAGTAATCTAATTCTCCATTTTTTAATTTCTTTCTTGCGTCTTTAAACAGTCCAGAATAAACAAGAACTTGTTTTCCTTTTAATGCTTTATAAAATGCGTCGAACACTTTTTGATTAATTAAATAGTCATTATCCTTACCAGAATATTTAGCCATTTCGTAAAGTTCTTTATTATTATTTTGTTTAACTTTTTGTATATGTACTTGTGTAATTTCTGAATTTCCTGTGACGTCACGCCACATTTCTAGCCATTCTTTTTGACTAATATAAGCTTTAGTATCTTTAAAATATGATTTATTAACGGCAATCAATACGTGAAAATGTGGGTTATAATCATCACGTTTTTTGTTATAAGTGATTTCTAATTTTCTCACATAACCTTTTGTAATTGTTTTCACTTTTTTGCGTTCAAACATTTTCTTAAAAGATTTATTATAAATTTTTATTTCATTTTCCAAATGCTCACTTGTTACGTTTGGTGTTGTAAGTGTCAAAAAGATAAATCGCTTATCTTCTGTTTGTTTAATATGCTGCATCATCAATGACAAACCTAATGCATCTTTTCTCGCTTTTCGCCACGCACACATCGGACAAAAACGATTTTTACATGGGTTAGATTTATATAATTTCTTTTTGTCCATTCTTCGATTGGTCACAAAAGACAAGAAGGTATTACAATTTTCTACCAAATCCATTTGATTTTCCCCAATATGTCGTTTAATAAATTTTTGAAATACTTGATTTCTTTGTTTTTTCTCAGTATACTTTTCCATGTTATAACACAACAAAACAACTTAGTTTTACACAAACTAATGCCATAAAAAAGTTGCTTTTTCTCCTTTCTATTTACGTTTTTGATTAGACACCTAAAACGATACAATAGTATGCTAGAAAAAGCAATTTTTTTGTGCTTGAAGCCAGGCATATCAACGGAATAAGGGTAACTATGTCAAATCGAAATAGTTACCCTTATTATCAAGATAAGAAAAGACTCGTTTCACTCGTCTTAAAAACCACACAAAAAAAACACTCAAAATGATTGTTTTTTATTACTAAATTTAAAAGATATAACAGCAAATAAAAAAACCATCGAAAAACAAAAAAAGAGATTAATCAACGATTAGTTGATTAATCTCTTTATATGTAATGAGTGAAGATAGCTATTACATTAAACCAAATGCTTTAGCAATATCCCCTGCTAAACCAGCACCGTTAGCCACAATATTAACGATTGATTTAGCTAATTCAGCACCATCTCCAGATTGTCCTGCTGAAACTGTATTAACGATAGCTTCGCCTAATTTTGAAATGTGTTCCATGAAAATAAACCTCCTTACATATAGAGTTATTACCACCTTAAAATAACATATCTCATCATAAATTACTTCTAAAATTTAAAAATTTACAACATCTTAATAATTAATTGCATTATTCCAATTGCTTTATTGACGTTGAGCCTCGGAACCCTTAACAATCCCAAAACTTGTCGAATGGTCGGCTTAATAGCTCACGCTATGCCGACA
>NZ_QJSN01000040.1:0-2539 GCF_003217445.1 Staphylococcus sp. AtHG25
TGAACGTTTATACCACGTTCCCTTAATATTTCAGATATATCACGATAACTCAATGCATATCTTAGATAGTAGCCAACGGCTACAGTGATAACATCCTTGTTAAATTGTTTATATCTGAAATAGTTCATACAGAAGACTCCTTTTTGTTAAAATTATACTATAAATTCAACTTTGCAACAGAACCATTTCGATTTACAAAACCATGTCTTATGTAATTTCAAATAACCTTCATCAGTCGGCTTGAATTCTAAGACGTTACCACATTGTTTTACGTTAAAAGCCTTTTTTATTTTTAAGATTTCCAGTATATCTGCATAACTTACATTATCAATTTTCTTTTCTCTCCATGGGCGTTGTTTCCCACTTTTCGTCATATCTTTTAATGTTTCATTATCTTGATTTTCGTCTATATATTTTGTATGATTGTCTTGCATATAAAAAGACCTCCAGTATTAAGTTGATGAGTAGATGCTTCAATCTTATTACTTGAGCTTTTTTATGTCAAATTTTATTTTATACACTAAAAAACAATGAAAACACTGTTATAGCAAGGTTTTAAGCTGATATTAAAAAAGATTGTTATTTCTATATAGTATCAAGATAAGAAGAAACCGGCAAAAAAACGACGAAAACGTAAGAGAAAAGACCTTAAAAAGTCTTTTCTCTTAAATCAATATTTCTAAGAATAAAGGTTACTTTTTTTCATCTTATAGTATATATTAAAACTAATATTTAGGAGGTATTTTATGAGAAAAATAATAGCAGAATTCTTAGGTACATTTATACTAGTTTTCTTTGGTACAGGAACAGCAGTGTTTATGAGTTTAAGTCCAGATAACAGCGTAGGCACACTTGGTGTCGCAATAGCATTTGGTCTAACAATAATTGCAGCTGCCTATGCAATAGGCGATATCTCTGGAGGTCATTTAAACCCTGCAGTTTCTTTAGGAATGTTTTTAGACAAACGTTTATCCTTAATAAACTTATTCATCTATACAATTTCCCAAACTATGGGCGCAATATTTGCTACATTTTTAATTTGGTCTATATCAAGCACATTAAAAACCGATCTTGACCAATACGGTGCAAACCTTCCTGGAGACCTATCTTTATCAGGTGCATTCTTAGTTGAAGTAATATTAACATTCGTCTTCGTATTCATCGTTTTATCAGTCACGACAACAAAATTTATCGCTCCAAATTTAGCAGTTCTTGTAATAGGTTTTACATTAACTATGGTTCATTTAATAGGTATCCCATTAACTGGTACCTCTGTAAATCCAGCACGAAGTATTGGACCTGCATTATTCACAGGTGGAGAAGCATTATCAACATTATGGATATTTATATTAGCTCCCCTTCTAGGTGCAGTTATTGCAGCTCTAACACATAAAATTTTAAGAAAACCAAACATACAATAATAAAATTCTAAAAGTTAATACTTTATTCCAATTGCTTTATTGACGTTGAGCCTCGGAACCCTTAACAATCCCAAAACTTGTCGAATGGTCGGCTTAATAGCTCACGCTATGCCGACATTCGTCTGCAAGTTTAGTTAAGGGTTCTTCTCAACGCACAATAAATTTTCTCGGCATAAATGCATCGTCTATTTTTTGTTTTCTGAAGGTTTCCAAAATAAAACCACAGCCATAAAAAATAAGTAATAAATAATAAACCAAAAATCTAAATGACTTTGATTTATTTGTTGATATATAAAAACTAGCATCAAAATAGACAAAAGTAATTGCACTGAAAAACGTAACCACATAAAAAATACAACCTCCTTTTTAGCAAACTTCATCACAAGAACTATTTAAATTTTAAACGCCTTTATTTTGAATTTTAAGGGGGGATTTTAAAGATTTAGGGGTAAATCATATAGTTTTATACCTAAAAACCTACATAAGCTTTTAAAACGCAAATATGAGCCAAATAAATATATCTTAATTTCACAAACTAAAATTCGAGCAAAACCAATGACTAATTTTTTAGACACTGGCCCATTTACATGCAAACTTAAAAGTTAGCAAAATGGGCAAGAAAAAATAAACACTGCCCAGTTACGCACAAAATTATTTTTCGCGTAAAAACTGGGCAACCATGCCGGTTGAACACTATAGTTCCCGCAGGGGCAAAAAGACATAAAAAAACGCTAGCTTTTAAGCTAACGTTTTTTACTTCGACTTATAAATTGTCCAATTTTTGCAATAACTATTAAAACCAACATTGGTATAATTCCGAAGATAAATACACTTAACATATTACAAAACTCCTATTTTTTTAAATAATAATTTTGTTTTTCAAAATTCCAAATTGCAGTAATTGAATGTGCTTTTTCTTCTTCGTCTGTTGTTTGGTTCTGTTGCAAAGTTGAACTTATAGTATAATTTTAACAAAAAGGAGTCTTCTGTATGAACTATTTCAGATATAAACAATTTAACAAGGATGTTATCACTGTAGCCGTTGGCTACTATCTAAGATATGCATTGAGTTATCGTGATATATCTGAAATATTAAGGGAACGTGGTGTAAACGTTCA
>NZ_QJSN01000041.1:0-1837 GCF_003217445.1 Staphylococcus sp. AtHG25
GAGTCTGGGACATAAACCCTAGAGAAATAGCCAGTAAATGAGTTTTAACAAATTCATTTACTGGCTTCTTTATTTACAATACTCCGTATTGTTGGCTCGCTTTCTTAGGGGACAGCTTCAGCCTGTAGTCTTCAGCTTGTCCTGTTCCCTCAAGAGTCTCGCCAAAATACTTTGTATTTATATGTAATTTTACATTGTAATACTTTAAAAAAATAAAGCACTTTCGTATAATTTAATAAACATCACTAAACTAAATTAACGAGGTGCCTTATGTATAAAAATTATAACATGACTCAACTTACTCTACCAATGGAAACTTCAGTTCTTATCCCCACAAATGATATTTCACGACATGTAAATGATATTGTTGAAACAATTCATGACAATGAATTCGACGAATTCAGACATCACCGTGGTGCAACTTCGTACCATCCTAAAATGATGTTAAAAGTGATTCTATATGCCTACACACAATCTGTATTCTCAGGTCGTAAAATAGAAAAAATGCTTAATGATAGCATCCGAATGATGTGGCTATCACAAAATCAAAAACCTTCTTATAAAACAATTAATCGATTTAGAGTAAATCCAAAAGTAGATGCTTTATTAGAATCTTTATTTATTCAATTTTACAGTCAGTGTGTAAAACAAAATCTTATAGATGATAAAGCTATTTTTATTGATGGTACAAAAATTGAAGCAAATGCCAATCGATATACATTTGTATGGAAAAAGAGTATTCAAAACCATGAATCAAAGATGAATGAGGATTCTAAAGCCCTCTACCATGAATTGGTAACCAATAAAATCATACCGGAAATTAAAAAAGATCATGATAATGAATTAACAAAAGAAGAAATAGATTTGATTGGTAGTCACTTAGATAAAGAAATCGAAGATTTAAACCAACATATCAACAATGAAAAATGTACTAAAACAAGAAAACAAATACGTCTCAAAAGAACTAAAATCAAAAAATACAAAAAGCAAATCAATGATTATTTTGAGCGAAAGTATCGATACGAATTTCAAAAATCTATTTTAAAGGATAGAAATAGTTATTCTAAGACAGATCATGATGCGACATTTATGAGAATGAAAGAAGATCACATGAAAAATGGACAACTTAAGCCAGGGTATAATTTACAAATAGCGACAAATTCCCAATTTGTTTTATCTTATAATGTGTATCAAAATCCAACGGATACTAGAACGATGATTCCATTTTTAAATTCAATTCAAGAGACCTACGGTCATTTACCTGAATATATTGTAGCTGATGCAGGTTATGGTAGTGAATCAAATTATAAGGCAATTATAGATGACTTTAATCGAACGCCACTCATAACATATGGAATGTTTATAAAAGATAAAACTAAAAAATATAAAAGTGACATCTTTAATACTCAAAATTGGAACTATGACGAAATTAATGACGAATTCATTTGTCCGAATAATAAACGGCTAGGTTTTAAAAGATATGCCTATCGTCATGATAAGTATGGTTATAAGCGAGACTTCAAATTATATGAATGTGATGATTGTTCAGAATGTCCTCTGAAAAATCAATGTATGAACTTCAATTCAAAAACAAACAAAAAAATAATGAAGAATTATAACTGGGAATATTTTAAATCCCAAATTAACAAAAAGCTTTCAGAACCAGAAACAAAAAATATCTACAGTCAAAGAAAAATTGATGTGGAACCTGTTTTTGGATTTATGAAGGCTATTTTGGGTTTCACTCGGATGTCTGTCCGAGGACTCAATAAAGTCAAAAGAGAACTTGGTTTTGTATTAATGGCACTTAATATAAGAAAAGTAGTAGCTCAACGAG
>NZ_QJSN01000042.1:0-1766 GCF_003217445.1 Staphylococcus sp. AtHG25
TAATCATTTATTTTCACTCCACAATAAATATACACCCTAATCATACGTTTTAGTCGTTATAAATTCAACAACTATATTTGTATGATTAGGGTGTACCCAAAAATAACATGTTATGAACTAATATTTCTTAGTATATTGGCTCCTCTTTTCTATCAATTAACTGGATATACTAAAATATCTTTATCTAATAAACGAGAAAAGACTAGCGTTAAAATATCAAATTTCCTGATTGGTTGAACTTAATATTATTAAGGGAGGCAGTATCATCGTTAAATAGATGAATTGGAACAATCATATGTTTTTGCTATAATTATTAAATACAGAAGTTTCATCTCCTTCTTATAGAATTAACTCCTTACAACTTTAAGGTTAAATTAGTAATAGCTCTTAATAAGCTCAATAAGACTTATTAAGAGCTTTTGTTGTTTATTTAAAAAGTATTACTTTCTCCCATAAAGTAACTGATTTAATTTTTATATATGATATTATATAAATAAATGCTCTCCATTAGAATATGGAGAGCATTTCATTACTTATAGGGAATAATTAAAATTTGATTTTTTTATAAATAAAACAATATTAGCAATTAGCATGAAATAAAAGTAATTACATATATGCAGTTACCCACTGTGAAGGGCCAACTTCATTATATAATTTTTGAGCAGCCGCATCTTGGACATGTTCAGGTGCTGAAGCTGGTGAAACACCTACATATTCTGCTGGGGCTACTGAATCCCAAGTTGTTTGTAAGAATTGATATTTACCTGCTGCTCCTGAAGAAGGGTTGATGGCTGTGATATCGCCACCTGATTCGCGTTGAGCAATTAGTTTCAAGTGATCGTTTACTTCTACTGATGAACCACTTGAAGCTTCATTTGAGTTTTGTGATGATTGTGTTGAAATATTTGTAGTTGCTTGTTGTTGGGGCTGTTGAGTTTCTTTAGTTTGTGGTGCTTGTTGTTGTACTGGTTGTTCACTTTTTGAAACTTCTTGTTGTCCATCATTGTTTATTTCAGCAGTTGTATTATTGTAACCATTATAGCTCCAACTAAAATTTACACCATCTGATTCAAAATGATATGAAACTCCATTTTGAATGAAATCATAATTATATGACCCTTTTTGTATTGGAGATTCATTTAATTGCTCTGGGTTATTTTGAACTAAATTTACTAATTTAGCTTGGTCTACATTTTGTTCAGATGCATCAGCTGAATTATCTGCTGCAAATCCTGTTATACCTAAACTTACTGCTAATGTTGAAGTAAGAATTGTTTTTTTCATTATTTAATTCCTCCTAAAGGTTAACTTTTTAATTTATTAATTTCACCACAATAACGTATCCCACTCTAACATTTTTTAAACTATTTTAGGTTACAATGAAGTTAAAAAGTATTATCATTTTTTTACATTTAAAGAAGATGTATGAGGTTCTGTTGCAAAGTAAAAAATATAGCTAACCACTAATTTATAATGTCAGTGTTCGCTTAACTTGCTAGCATGATGCTAATTTCGTGGCATGGCGAAAATCCGTAGATCTGAAGGGACCTGCGGTTCTTTTTATATAGAGCGTAAATACATTCAATACCTTTTAAAGTATTCTTTGCTGTATTGATACTTTGATACCTTGTCTTTCTTACTTTAATATGACGGTGATCTTGCTCAATGAGGTTATTCAGATATTTCGATGTACAATGACAGTCAGGTTTAAGTTTAAAAGCTTTAATTACTTTAGCCATTGCTACCTTCGTTGAAGGTGCCTGATC